>JBNMNM010000016.1:0-21913 GCA_051275585.1 bacterium
AATCTGAATTTAAAAGCCTTGTGAATGATCATTTTATTTTTCTAAGGAGATTCAAAATTATTTTTAAATTTAAAGTTATGTCGAATGCTGGTTGTTTTATGTACCAGTAATGACAAAAAAATCAATTTTTTACAAAATTAGCCAACCGCTCGGGATAAGGACAACCTTACATCCTCCACCTGAAGGAAGAGGTTTTACGGTTGGCTAGATAAAATGGAAAAACTAATAATAATACCATACAAAACGTAACAAAATTAACATTTCTAAACATAATATAAATCATGATTTCCCCACTCTCTTGTTCCTACACTGAACTGGAATAAGTAATTAGAATTCATTATCATATAAAGTAAAATACATAAATTCAGTGTTAAGAGTACTACTAAAATACGAATTCAATTCTACAAATGAGTCAAAAAACAGATGACAAACAACTGGACAAGGGTTGTTCAGAGTGATGAAATTGCTATTCTTAACATAGTAGTGGTCAACGACCCGCCACTAAGCTAACGCTATAGTGGGGGCTTGGAAGGTTCAAGTCCAGTTGACTAGCTTCAGTTCTTAGGAACTACGTTATTTGTGTTATGATACCATGGAGTGTACTCGCAAGCTCCCTGCTCTATCGATGAATTCTAAACAGTTCTGAGGGTAAGGAACAGTGAACCATCATAACAAGCACTGATAACATTAGCGATGCGATACTAACTCACACTTCGGTGTGAAGGTGGTCTTACGACCCACACAACAACCTCCTCACTCTCTGAGGTCTTCTAGGCTTCGAAGGGTGAGGTCAAAAAGAATTCACCACCTAAGCTAATGCTATAGATGGTGAATTCTTTTTGGTAATATTAAATCTCTATAACACGATTCCCTAAAAGGAGGAGGATCACATGATTGAAAGTTACTTAAAACATGTACAAGAAAGAGCGGAACAAAGCATTCCTGCACTTGCTCTATCTGATGAGCAAACAAAACAAGTTTGTGAAATGTTGATTACCCCTCCTAAAGAAAAAGGTGAATTTTTATTAGATTTACTTGTTAATCGTATAAATCCTGGTGTTGATCCAGCAGCACAAGTAAAAGCTCATTTTTTAACAAATATTGCAAATGGAACTCAATCTAGTCCTCTTATTTCTAAAGAGTATGCTATTGAGATTTTAGGCACAATGCTTGGTGGGTACAATCTCCAACCTTTAGTTGAACTTCTTGAGTCTCCAGAATTAGGAGCAGTTGCTGCAAAAGCACTTTCAAATATTATTCTTGTTGGCGAGCTGTTTGATACTGTTTTTGAACTAAGTAAAACCAATGAACATGCAAAAGCAGCAATTGATTCTTGGTCAAAAGCGGAGTGGTTTACTTCAAAATCAGCACTTCCAAATACAATTGAATGTGTCGTTTATAAAGTAGATGGAGAAATTAACACTGATGATTTTTCTCCTGCTTCTCATGCTTGGTCTCGTGCTGATATTCCATTACATGCAAATTGTATGGGAGAGTCTCTATTTCCAGATGGAATCCAAAAAATTAAAGAACTAAAAGAAAGCACTGGATTACCAATTGCTTTTGTTGGTGATGTTGTTGGAACTGGATCATCTCGAAAATCTGCGGCAAATTCTTTATTATGGCATATCGGAGAAGATATTCCGTTTATTCCAAATAAACGTAGAGGTGGAGTTATTCTAGGTGGACAAATTGCTCCAATCTTTTTTAGTACTGCTGAAGATTCAGGTGCATTACCAATTCGTTGTGATGTAAGTAAGCTTTCTACTGGAATGAAGATTGTTATCAACACAGCAGAAGGAAAAATTACAGGTGATAATGGTGATCTTCTTAGTGATGCTCCAATTCTTCCTGTAACAGTTGGTGATGAGTATCAAGCTGGTGGTCGTGTTCCTTTAATTATTGGACGAACATTAACAGCACAAGCACAGGAAGCTAGCAACGCACTTGATGAATCTATTTTTAAGAAACCTGATAATCCTGCTGCAAGTGATCAAGGATATACTCTTGCACAAAAAATGGTAGGTGTTGCATGTGGTGTTGATGGGATTCTTCCTGGAACTTATTGTGAACCCAAAATGACTACTGTTGGTTCTCAGGATACAACAGGCCCAATGACACGAGATGAGCTTAGTGAGCTTGCATGTCTTGGATTTCAGTCTGAAATGGTAATGCAGTCATTTTGTCATACTGCGGCTTATCCAAAATCAGCAGATATTCAAACACATCGAACTCTTCCTAACTTTATTTCAGATCGAAAAGGAGTTTCTCTTCGACCTGGTGATGGAATTATCCATTCATGGTTAAATCGTCTCCTTCTTCCTGATACTGTTGGAACAGGTGGTGATTCTCATACTCGTTTTCCAATCGGAATTTCATTCCCAGCAGGTTCTGGACTAGTTGCTTTTGCTGCTGCTCTTGGAAAAATGCCTCTGGATATGCCTGAATCAGTTCTTGTTCGTTTCAAAGGAGAGTTACAAACTGGAATTACTCTTCGAGATGCAGTAAATGCAATTCCTTATGTTGCAATGAAACAAGGCCTTCTTAATGTTTCAAAGCAAAATAAAATTAATATCTTCAATGGTAAAATTCTTGAAATTGAAGGATTACCAGATTTAAAAGTTGAACAAGCATTTGAATTGACAGATTCAGCGGCAGAACGTTCCGCAGCTGCTTGTGCCATTCAGTTAGGTGAAAAAACAGTTTCTGAGTATTTAAGAAGTAATGTATCTTTGATGAAGAAGATGATCGAAGATGGATATCAAGATGCAGAAACACTTCAAAACCGAATTGATGCTGTAAGTGAGTGGTTAGCAAAACCAGAACTCATGAAAGCAGATACAAATGCAGAATATGCCGCTATTATCGAAGTTGATCTTAGTGATATTACAGAGCCAATTCTTGCTTGTCCAAATGATCCAGATAAAGTCAAAACACTTTCTGAAATTCTTGCTGATAAAGGTGGAGAAGAGAAAGTAGATGAAGTTTTCATTGGATCTTGTATGACAAACATTGGTCATTACCGAGCAGCCGCTGAAGTTCTTGGTGATGATGGATATGCAAAAAGTGTTCTTTGGGTATGTCCTCCAACACGAATGGATGAACTTCAACTTCGTGAAGAAGGTGTTTACTCAGTATTCTCAAAAGCAGGAGCACGAACTGAAATGCCTGGTTGTTCTCTTTGTATGGGAAATCAAGCACGAGTTCATGATAATGCAGTAGTTTTCTCTACTTCAACTCGAAACTTTAATAACCGAATGGGTACAGGTGCTCAGGTTTATTTAGGGTCAGCCGAACTTGCAGCAGTAATTGCAAAATTAGGACGATTACCACAAGCTCAAGAATATCTTGAAATGGTAAATAGTAAACTTGCTGGAAAAGATGCAGAAATCTATCGATACCTTGATTTCTCAAAAATGGACGGATACTCAGCATAATCTTTTAACATGCTCAAAAAGAATTCTCCTTCTATAGCGTTAGCTCAGGGGGAGATGAATTTTTATTTCTTGAGCAGATTGTGTGAAAGACTACTTAGGTTTTCACGCCATCTGCTAGTATCTTTTTTAGGAGTAGGGCAATATTCCTTGGGTGTAAAATCCCTAGAAGCCCCCACTATAACGTAAGTTTAGTGGGGGGAGTTGTCACGATAGTATTTGAATAAAAAAAAGGCTTTTGAGTAGTAATATTCAAAAGCCTTTTTTATTTTATGCAACTGCAAATAAAGGAATTTCAATTTGAAATTTTGTTCCTACTCCCTTCTTTGTATCAATATTAATTTTTCCTTTTAATTCATCAATTTTTGTTTTTACAGCATCCATTCCAACACCACGACCTGAAACAACAGAAACTTCTTCCTTTGTTGAAAATCTAGGATGAAAAATTAAATGAACAGCGTCTTGTTCTGACATTTGCTCTGCCTGTTCAAAATCAATAAATTGTTTTGTAAGAGCTATCTCTTTAATTTTATTTGGATCAATTCCTTTTCCATCATCCATAAATTCTAAAATTAATTGCCCATTTGATCGGAATGCTTCGAAAGAAATTTTTCCTATTTCTGGTTTTCCTAATTTTTTCCGTTCTTCTGGATTTTCCATTCCATGATCTACAGAATTTCGAACCAGATGAATTAAACTCTCTAGAACTGTTTCCATATGTTTAAAATTAACTTCAACATCTTCACCTTTAATTTCAATCTCAATTTTCTTTTGAAGATCTACAGCTAAATCTTTTGCAACTTGAGCATATCTTTGAAATACAGGCCCAATTGGTTTAGCACAAAAACGATCAATCAATTTTTTAATTTGATTTTGATAAGAAATGCCAAATCCCTCTAATAACATATCTTCAAATTCAATCAATTTTTTCTCTGAAATTTGATAAAATTTTTCATCTAATTCATCAGGGATTAATTCTTGGATGCTTTCTAAGGATTCATCAAAAAGTCTTTGAAGTTGGAAAAATTTTTCATTCAACATCAAATGTGACTTTGATGACAATTCTGAATTTTCTCCTAAAATATCCTCTAACTCATGTGCAATTGCTGCAACATTTTTTAGAGCATAACTAGCAGTTCCACCTTTAATCGTATGAAATAGTCGATACAATGCATTGCTATCAACATTTTGTGTTCGTTTTTTTAGCTCTTTCTCAGTAGTTTGAAAAATACTTCGAATTTCCCTTACAAAAATAATAAAACTGTCTTTGTTTAAAGCAACTTTTACAATTAGAGCATTTCTTGTTGTTTCCTCTTGAATATGTTTCTCTAACTGTAGCTCTTTTGTGATATCAGTTAAAATTACCATATAACGTTCATGATGTGTTATTCCTTTAACATTTCTGAAGACTACTGAAAAAATATTCTCATTAATTTGAACAGTTTTAGGTAAAAAAGCATCAATCATTTCTAAGGTTCCAAGACCATTAAAAAGCATATCAAAAAGCTCTTTAATATTCTTTTTTTCATCATTGCTTTTACATAAAAAATCAAAGACAGATGTTCCTTTTAATGTCTTCAAATTATGCTCTTCCAAGTATTTTTGAAAAAAATCTAAACATGCTTTTGAATAATCTTTTTTAACCTTAAAATCTTTTCCAAAACTAATAAAACCCTGTCCTGTATTATCAAGTAAACTCTGAATATCTTTTGTTCGTTTTTGGACTTTATCTTCTAATGTTTGATTATTTTTTTGGATCACTTTCATCATTTGAAGATTTTTCAATGATGAAACCATCATCCTTGCTAAAGTTGCTGCAAATTGCAGATTATACTCTTCTAAAATAAAATGATTCTCAGATGCACATAAAGTTACAACTCCAATTACTTTTTCATCATCTAGTAAAGGAATACATAATATTGATTTTTGATTTAGGAATAGAGCTAAATCATCATTATTTTCTAATGAATTAAATAAAGCAGTACATTGAATTTCCTTCTGCTCAATACATTTATTAATAAGACCTATATCTATACTTAAAAGCAAAGTAGAAGGAAGAGAGTTCATACATTCTTCTTTAGGAAAAAATGCTTTTAAATGCATTTCATTTTGATTGTTATTTAAATAAATAAAACCTTCCTTTGCTTGAAACTGGGATTTTAAAACTTTGAGGATCGTTAAAATCACATCTTTTTTATCTTGATACTTTGCTAATGTTTCTCCTGTTTTATTTAACTCATTTAAATTTTGAATTTTTTTGGAAATTGCATTTCTCATTTGATCAAATCGCCGTGAGAGTGTCCCCATTTCATCAGAACGATTTGTTTCAATTTTTGCATTTAAATTTCCTTGAGCAATTTCTTCTACTAGATTTACAGTTTCACGAATTGGTTTTGTAATTGATCGACTAATTAAAAAACCTAGAACCATTACCAATCCAACAGCGAGAATACTCAATAAAATCATTCTCTGACTGATATTCTTTTGAAGTTGTTGTGTTTTCAAAATGCTTTGTTTTTGTTCTTTCAAAACAATTTGATTAATTTTCTCAATAATAGGAGGAATTTGAGAAACATTTTTGTAAAAAGAACGGATTGAACTTTGAGTTTGAATATTCGTTAAAACTACTCGATCAAAATTGGAGCGATAAACATCAATAAAACCGTAAATTTGTTTAATTTTATTTAAAGATTGAATTTTTTTCTTGGTTTTAATCTTAAGTTCATGAAGATAACCCCGAACTTTTCTTGATGCAGTTCGATCACCTTGCAAATATTTTTGTTCATACTTTTGAATTAAGAGCAATTGAGTATGAAGTTCATAATCCTGAATCGTTTTAAATTCATTTTCTAATTTTTGAGCACTTCGATTGAATCTACCATGAAAACCATCTTTTGCAGTAAAGCCTCTAATTTCATGAAATGAAACCACATCTAGAAAAGTATTTAGATAATCACTTAAAAGTGCTTCGACCTTTTTAGCATAACGTTGAATTTTATTATTTTTATTATTTTTTTGAAACTGTTGAAGGTGCATTTTTGATGCTTGTACACTCTTCTTTACCCCATCGACTGATTTTTCGTTATTTTTTTGAAAGAAGTCTTTTTCAAAACTGCGAGACACCAAAATACTTTGATGTACTTTTTCAAATAATGACGTTGTATTTTGAATTTGTTGCATTGCAACAATTTCATTTCGCATTTTTTGAATTCCCCACTGAGTAATAAAAACTCCCAGTATTGAAAACGACAAATATAAAATAGAAAGACTATTAATTTTATTACCAATTGATAACTGAAAAAATTGTCGAATTTTCATATATCTCTTCAATAAATAATGTCACAGCAATAGTAACGAATAAGTTAATGAGATATCTTACGTCCTAATCGTAAGGATTTTATAAGTAGATTACTAAAGAATGATTAAGTTCGTAACAAGTCTAACCATTAAAAAAATCAGGCATCAAGTATGTCTATACACTCGACGAGAGTGTCTTTCCCCTTATGACAGTAAACTGCTAATTTACTGAACTTTTTAATAATATTTACTGGCATATAAAATGATCTATATATTATAACCGTTTTCCTCCTGTAATGGCGATTTGAGGATAGACTCAAGTCGTCACTATTTCCTCTTTTAGAAATTCCTCAGATTAAAACTCAATTACGTCTAATTTTACATCACTTCTTTTCTATACTACTTTTTTGACTTTAGAATGAAACACTCTTGCAGAAACAACAAGGAGAGTGATAGATAGTTTTTATATTTTTTCAAGTGTGTTTAAGCATTTCAAGAAGTTTGAATTATAGTTCAAATCTTCATTACCCCACTTGATAAAGATCAAATTATCTAGTCAAACATTTGTAGTATTGCTTCGCAACAATTCAATCATATTCTTCAATACTTTTCATTATAGAAAAGTATCCTTAAAGCATTTATTAAAATATAAATTGGATTGTTCAAGAAGCTTTTGAATACTCAATGAAGGTTTACAAAAAGTTTACTTACTTTTTTATGACGCTAAATTATCGTAAATCTTGAAGAAAATAAGCACACTATGATAAGGGTCAATTCTTATTTTAGTGTGCTTTGTTATTTCTAGGAAAGAACTATGACTCTGGAAGCAAAAAACCTTATTAAAATCTATGGTAAGAGAAAAGTAGTAAAAGCCGTTTCTTTTCATATCTCTCGTGGTGAAATTGTTGGTTTATTAGGTGCAAATGGTGCAGGAAAAACAACCAGTTTTTATATGGTTGTAGGAGTTGTCCGCCCAAATAGTGGTAATATTTTTCTTGATGGAGAAAATATTACAAGACTTCCTATGTACCAACGAGCACGTATTGGTATTGGTTATCTTCCACAAGAAGCTTCTATTTTTCGAAAACTATCAGTTGAAGATAATTTATTTGCAATTTTAGAAACATTAAAGCTCACCAAGAAAGAACAACAATACCGAGCAGATCAATTATTGGATGAGTTAGACATTAAAGAGAAACGGAAATTTCTAGGGGTTTCTTTGTCAGGGGGAGAAAGAAGAAGGGTCGAGATTGCTCGAACACTAGCAACAAGCCCTGATTTTATTCTGCTTGATGAACCATTCGCAGGTGTTGATCCAATCGCAGTTAAAGATATCCAAGTAGTAATTCGAAAATTAGCACAAAAAAACATTGGTATTTTAATCACAGATCATAACGTTCGAGAAACATTGGGCGTTACAGATCGTGCTTATATCATGAATGATGGGCAAACCATTGTTGATGGCCCCCCTGATTTTGTTGTGAATAATGACATAGTTCGAAAAATCTATTTAGGTGAAGATTTTAAATTTTAAAAATTTACACTGAGTTATTTGATGAATGAATATGTAAGACTTTTTCTTTTTGGGATGCTTCCAATTGGCTTAATGTTTTTAGCCGAACGAAGTTTCATTTTAGTTTTAGGTAGAAATAAAAACTTACAAAAATGGGTTAGAAGTAAATTTTGGCTACATCCTAACTTTATTAGTCGTTGTCGTTATCCTATGGGAGTCGTTAGTGTTTTATTATACTATTATGGATTTCAAAACACAGCTATAATTTGGTTTGGATTTTGGATGATTACAGACCTAACTGATGGCTCCATTGCACGTCATTGTAATCTTCAATCAGAAGAAGGTGAGGTAATTGATCCATGGTCTGATAAATTATTAATTTTTCCTCCATTACTTTATTTTGGTTTTAAAGGAGATTTTGGGAATGCGGGATTATACTTATTATTTGTATTTCTTGCATTTGATTTAATAGGTCAGTTTTCTCGTTACTTTATCATGATAAAGGCAGCCAATTTATTTGGAAAAGCAAAAACCTTTTTGGCAGTTGTTACTTTACTGATCATTATTCTACAGGATATTTATCTGAAAGAAACGGTTCACTTTGGAAGTAACCCTTGGAGCATTCCAGAAACATTATTACCAGGAGTGGTCTTCCTCTCCTTTTGTAGTATGTTTTTTAAAATTATCCCTAATTATTGGTATGCAAATATTCTAAGCATATTAAATTTTCTTTGCGGAATAGGTGGAATTCTACTGATATTTAATGGTTTTCCTATTGGTTATGCATTTGCATTGGTTTTTCTAGGACAATTTCTTGATTTATTTGATGGAAGAGCCGCAGACCGATGGGGAAGTACTCCACGAGGTGAGTTATTAGATGATTTAGCTGATGGAACCAACTTTGGCGGGACTATTGCTTTTTTAGTCTATGCAGCATTTCAGAACTCTATTACAGGACTACTTCTAGGAATTCTTCATTTTGTATGCACAACATTTCGATTAGTTCGATTTTTATCAGATAAGAAAAAAGCAGGTGTTTCTACTGGTGTCTCAGAGTTCTCGGGTCTACCATCTCCAGCCGCAGCATTAATTGCTGGGTCAGCAGCATTGCTTTTTAGCAATTTTTGGATTAAGGGAGGCATAATTGTTTTAACTTCAGTGTTAATGATTTCTAAGGTTCCTTATATTCACTTTGGAAGAGTTATACTTCCATCAATTCCGAATATGGTCAAAGTACTGCTTTTAACAATTATTCTTGTTGCAGTTTCTTTGATGATTGTTTTTATTAAAACACCTGTATCTATTGTAGTATTAAGTGCTGTATTTGGAATTTCAAGTTCTTACCTTGTTCTTGGATACCCTTGGAAAAAAGCCAACAAAAATAATTAAACTCGCCCTAAACTTATAGGAGAAAATATGGAAATTTATGTAGATTCCGCAAATCTAGATGAAATTAAAAAAGCAAAAGAATTAGGACTTGCTGATGGTGTAACTACTAACCCTACTTTAATTGCAAGAGAAAATGGTGATTTCAGAGAAATCATCAAACAAATCTGTGATGAAGTTGAAGGCCCAGTTCATGCTGAAGTACTTTCTTTAAAATATGAAGATATTCTTACAGAAGGGCGAGAGCTTGCTGCTATTGCTGACAATGTAGTTGTAAAAATTCCAATGATGCATGATGCACTTCGTGCAGCAAAGCAATTCAAGGAAGAAGGAATCAAAACAAATATCACATTAGTTTTTTCTGCAAGTCAGGCTATTCTTGCAGCAAAAGCAGGTGCTACTTATATTTGTCCATTTTTAGGACGACTTGATGATATTTCTAGTGACGGATTAGCTCTTCTTGATCAAATCCAAACTATTCTTGAGAACAATCCTGATCTTGATACAGAGGTAATTGCTGCATCAATTCGGACTCCAAACCATGTAGTTGATCTTTCTGCAATGGGTGTTGATATTTTAACAATCCCATCAAAAATTATCGGACAAATGGAAAAACATCCATTAACTGATTCAGGAATTCAACAATTTCTAAAAGACGCTGAAAGCTTTAAATAATCATTTTTTATAATTTGGTGAAAATTGGTTCCTATTTTCACCAAATTTATACTTTCCTTTGATTGCTAGAGAATAAGTTTAAATATGAATATTTTAGATAAAATCAAAGAAGTCATTTCTTTAGAAGTGGCTACACTACAAGATTTACTAAATACTGTTGATGAATCTTTTGTTCAAGCAGTTGAATTGATTTATGAGCATTCTGATAAAAAAATAATTTTTAGCGGAATGGGTAAGTCAGGACATATTGCGACAAAAATTGTTGCTACTTTTTCATCAACTGGAACTCCTGCAATATTTCTGCATCCAGCAGAAGCTCTTCATGGAGATTTAGGAATTGTTGAAGAAGGTGACATTCTGGTTTTGATTAGTAAATCAGGCGAAAGTGATGAAATGATTGGAATGCTTCCAAGTCTTAAAAAAATAGGCTGTAAAATTATTTCAATTACAGCAAATTTAGAATCAAGTTTAGCTAAGAACTCTGATATTGCTCTTTATACTCCTATCGAAAAAGAAGCTTGTTCTTTAAATCTAGCTCCAACCTGTTCTGTTGTTGCAGCTCTTGCTGTTGGTGATGCTCTTGCTGTTGCATTAATGAACTTGAAAAATTTTCAACGTGAAAATTTTGCTTTATATCATCCAGCAGGACGTTTAGGAAAAAGGCTACTCTATCTTGTTGATGATTTAATGAGAGGAGAAGATAAAAATCCTGTTGTTCTAGAAAGTGATTCATTTGAAGCAGTTTTGACAGCTTTATCAAATGGTGGAACTGCGGCAGTTTCTGTTTCTGATGCAGATGGAAAATTTTTAGGTCTCATTACCAGCTACGATATTCGAAATGCTTTAGCAAAAAAAGTAGACTTATATCAAATCAAAGCAGGTGAAATTATGTTTAAGGAACCTATCACAATTTCTTTAGGATCATATGCAGTTGATGCCTATGAAATTATGAAAAATAATCCAAAACCACTTAATGTTTTACCTGTTTTAGATCAGAAAAAGTGTGTTGTTGGAATGATAACTCTCCAAGATATGGTTCGTGAGGGATTATGAAGTTTCGAATAGAACAGTTTTTATTTACCCTATTTTTATTTTGGGTTCGTATTTTGCCACAAAGCTGGGTTTCTTCTTTTGGAAATTTTTTTGGAAGTTTTGTTTATTATATAGGACTACGAAAAAAAGTAGTCATGAAAAATTTAGAAATTGCATTTGGTGATGAATTATCTCTTGAGAAAAGAAAGATTCTTTGCAAAAAGGTATTTCAAAATTTAGGGATGGTATTCTTTGAGTTCATGTTAATGCGATGGATTCCACAGGATAAGCTCAAAGAATATATTCAAATTGACGGACTTGATGTTTTAGACTCTGCAATGGCAGAAGATCAAGGAGTTGTTCTTGCTGGCGGTCATTTTGGACATTGGGAGTTATTATCTGCTGGAATTTCTACATTTGGTACTCCAATGCATGGATATGTAGGAAAACAATCCAATCCTCTTTTTGATCAAACCATTAATCAAATCCGAACAAAATTTGGAATGATTCACATCTCCAAATCAAAATCAAGCCCTCGCTTGATGATGAAATCCTTAAAAGATAAACAACTATTAGGTGTGCTCGGCGATTTAAATGTTCCTAACGACACTCTTTTTGTAGATTTTTTTGGGAAAAAAGCCGCAGTTGGACAAGGTTTGGCTACATTTGCAGTCAAACGAAAAACACCGCTAGTATTTGCATGGAATTATCGAATTGCCCCTCTTCGCTATCAAGGCAAAATTATTCGATTGGATTATGAATTAACAGGAGATCGAGAAAAAGATATTCAAGAAATGGCTCAATTGATTATTCATCAATTAGAAAAAGTTATTCGTGAAAATCCAGAGCAATATTTTTGGGTCAATAAAAGATGGAAAACTCGTCCTTCTGAAGCGAAAGACGAGCAAATCTATTAGGAGAGATCCTATTAAAAGATATAATAAGTAAGAAAAAATTCTTATTCACTATTCACTTTTCTTTTTAGGTCTTTTCCTGGTTTGAAAACAGGTAATCGTTTTGGTTCAACTTCTACCTTCTTTCCTGTTTTTGGATTTCGGCCAACATAGCCTTCATAATGCTTCATTGAAAAAGAACCAAGTCCTCGAATTTCAACTCGGTCACCACTAGCTAAAGCGTTTTTGATAGAGTTAAAAAATAAATCAACACTACCTTTTGCGATTTTTTGATTCTCCTTGGAATCACCAAAACCCATCTCGTCTAGCTCTAGATTTAGCTTTTCTATCATTTGGGATTTGTTCATCTTTTCCAAGACTCCTAAATTAAATTGATTGTTTTCAACTGAATAGGGTTCTATTTAATTCCCATTTTTGCTCTTAAAGCAGTAAGGGATTCACTACTAGAAGCAGATTTATCTTCTAAAAGTGCTTTATTAATTTTATCATCAGTTGATTCAGATGTTTTCGCCATATCACTATAAGCAACAGCAAGTGACTCTTCCTCTTCTACTTTTTGTTTCATTCTTTCTAACATGTTGACTGTTCCACTAGCATCAACAGAAGAAAGTTGTTTATTAATTTTCTTTGTTGCACTCGCTGTTTTTGCTCGTGCTTTTAGTGTAACTAATTCATTTTCATACTGTGAAACGGTTGACTTCAATTTCTCAATATTTCCTTGAAGTTGTTGTACTATCTGGCTTTGTGAATCAAAACTTTGTTTTGACAGTGCAATTCTTTTATCACTTTCAGTTTTTCGGCCAAGAGCTTGTGTTGCAAGATTTTCAGCTTCAGCCATATCCAATTGACCACTTTCACCTTTTTGCAATAAAGCCATTGCTTTTCGTTCCCAGTCGCTTGACTCAACACGTGATTTTTCCATATCACGTTTTGCACGAACTTCAATTGCTTTTACTTCTGCAAAACTTTGCAAGGATTGATCTAAATCTTCTTTTAGATCTCGAATTCCTTGTTCTGTCATTTTAACTGGATCTTCCATTCCATCAAGTGCAGAATGTGCTTCTGCAGTACCAATACGAAATAATCGATTAAAAAAACCTGACATAATAAGCCCCTACTAACTTTTTAGTTTGTTATAAAACATCATGGAAGAAGAATTATTTATTGATTTGAAGCAATTCACTTGCATTTTCTACTAATCCTAAAACTAAAGCATTAATAGAACCTTCAAATTCATTAAAATCAAGATTTTCAAGTTGAAGGCTATCTCTAAAAATTACATTCTCACCATTTTCATCTAAAACAAATGCTCCATGAATCAAGCTTCGATTCATTTGGAGAAGTCGTCGGTAATGTTCTTCAGAAGAAGAATTAACTTTGTAAATGAGTTGTTCCATAATTAAAACAGGATATTCACAATCAATTACTAAATTATAAATTCCGTTTTCCTCATTATTTACAACAATGAGTTCTTCAGCTTCATCAGTATGGATAACGTCCAATGAAAGCTTCTGCGAAAAGTCAATGATTTGGTTTAAGTACTGACTCATTCCAATATCTCATAAAATAGGATTTTAAAAACACGATATTAAAAAATAAAGATACTTACGATATGCCAAGCAAAGGACTACAGATAGAACGATTTAGGTTCTTTTATCTTAACAATTAATAAATGGCAACGAGTAGTTATTCGCTCATTTTAAGCTTTTTTTTTTGTCCTGCATATCAACCTCTTACACAAAATCAATAAAAAATTCAAAATATATTTTTTAAAATTTGTGAAATAGAAAACAGGAATAACCTAAAAAAAGAACTTTTTTAAGTCCTTTTTTCTCATTTTTTTTTGATAAGGAATCCATTTTTCATCACTCCATTCCCAATCACCTAAAGCTTGCTGGCTTAAATCCGATAATTCACGAGTTGGAAACCATTTTTTTTCTTTTTCTAATTGTTTTTTTACTTCCTTATACTTTGAATCCCATCGAACACGTACTAAGTTAATATCTTTTACAGCTTCTTTTTTATCAAAAAATAATCCAAATGATTCTTTCTTTGTTTTAAAATACAAATGTAAATCACCTAAATACACTACTTTTCCTGCTTTTAAATCCCAACTGCGACTTGGTAGTGAATATTCTTCTAAAAAAGTATGATTTAATTCAATTTCATCAGACCGTTTTTGAGGTTGGAAGAAACGTTTTTCATCAACAAGAAATTGTTTTAAAGTAATTGTAGTTGGTTTGAGAGCATAAATTGAAATTGGTTTATATTCATCAAGAAAAAGATCAGATTTCCGAAACCATTGGGAATCAATGCTTTTGCTTTCTAGTTCAAAACGAAAGTTAGATAAATGATAGAGAGTTTCTGGCAGACGTTTTTTGTGGTTGGGAAAATCTGTTTTTTTTAGGAAGTCTTGAACTATTTTTTGTGAAGTTGTTGTTTTTATTAATTCGTGTTTAAGTTCTCGAAATTCATCATACCAAAAAACTCGCATGACAATAATACTTTCTGATCGTTGGATATTTGATGTAGGAGTTACTTGTTGAATATAGTCTAACGAACAACCTGTACTAAAAATAATTAGTACAATGTAAAACAGATTTTGAACTATTTTTGTTATCATATTATTTGAAAATCAAAGTTAATGATAAAAAAAAAGCCTAGTTTCGTAAGAAACTAGGCTTTTTAAGAAGTATTACAAGCTTTTAATTCAAGGTTGAATTAGAAGTCATAAATCATTCCGAATCCGTATCGGTCTTTTTTGAATTTATCAACAGCATCACTTGCATTAACAGTAAACTGTAAACCACCTGTTAAAGTTACATTAGCAATTTTTTTCTTAACACCAAGAGTGAACATGCTTAATGATTCTTTAGTAGAAGCAGTATCTTTGTCTTCATAAGTATGACTTGTATAAGAAAAAGAGATTCCTACACCACTACTTTTAAGACTCATATCAGCTCCTAACTCCCAAAGTAACCAGTTGAAGTCATTAGTTGTAGAACCCATTTCTTCTTTAACTTGAGTTTGTCGAAAGTTAAGAAATGGTTTTATACTACCTGCATCAAATTTTGCTGAAAGAAAAATTTGACTTCCAGTTCCCTTGAAACCATCAGAAGTAGCATCTCGTTTGCTATCTCCTTTTGAACTTTGAGATGCATACTGGAAATTAGCATCAATTTTTCCTTTTTTATACTCAACAACTAATGCATAAGTATCATCAGTTGTTTTGTATGCTGTATTTTGAGAAGTAATTGCAGTAGTAGCACTACCTAATGTTGTGGCCATACTTGCACCAAAATATTTACCTGTCTCATCTTGCTCTAGAGCAACAAAAAGTCCAGCTTTTAAACCATCAGCTTTAATTCCAAAAGCAAATCCATCCTGTCGACCATAACCAGCATCAAAGAAATGATCTTCATGAACATCGTTTGCTTCACGAAAGAAATGACTACCACCAACAATTTGTACTCCTAACCACTCTTCAGTACCTACTTTAAAATACATTTTTTTGTTTTCTAAAGTAACATACTGGTCTCTTTCATTTACGCTTGTAGCAGTATTATTATCATAATTTGCAATTTCAGTTTCTGCATATGCCTTTGCAGTCCAATCACCAGATTTTGTAGTTGCTTTAAAAATGAAATGACGATCTGTGTAATTACTGGTTTTTATATCATGCTTCATAAGCAGTTGTGCTGTTGTATCACCATTTTTTACTTTTACACCAATAGTGAATAGAGCATCTGCATCTCCATCCTGTGCTTTTGTTGTATCAGGAGTAGTAGTCGTACTAGCTGCTCGGTCATCACCCATTACAGTCCAAGCTGCAACTTGTCCTTTAAGAACTCCTGACCATTGAGGGCCAACAGGCTTTTTCATCACTTTGTCTTCTGCAAATGCTGGTGCTACTGCCATTCCGGCTAATAACGCACCTACTACAGAAATCTTAGCAAGTTTTTTCAACATACAAATTCCTTGTTTTAGTTAATATCAATTCAGTTCAAAAAATGGTTTTTTAGAATCCCCAAACGATTTAGGTAAATTTTATATTATTTACCAACCTAAAAAACCAAAAGACTGTACATAAAAACTTCAGCCTGTACGTCCAACGCTTGATGTAATGTAGCCTTTTGTATCTACTATCTTTCTGTCAATAAAAAAAAGACTTTGATAAATTGCTTTACTCTGCTATACTATTCTGCTCGTTTTTCTACAATTTAGAGACTTCCAAGTCTTTTTGTCAACAACTCAACTTTAAACAAACAGTTCAAACTCAAAAAAGAATCTGCTTATAAAAGAAATTATTATGGAAAAATAATTTAAAGAAAATTGGTTTTGTATTAGGGCTTTGTTAGCTTTTGATGCTTCCAAATTCCTTCTTTTTGAGATCTTGCAGTACTTTGAGCCTTTAAAAATTCTTTATCTTGGGATGCAGCTCCACGCTCAATAATATAGTACGATAGTCCTTTCTGAACCATCCACAAATTGACGTTTTTCTTTACTTTACCTGAACTATTAAGCTCGTACATTACTCCTCGAAACTGACCCGCTTTTTCTTCAAGTCGAAATTGAACAGCTACATATTGATTAAGTAGTTCTAGCTCTAATACTTTTGTTGTGGCTTGTTTCCATTGTTGTTTAAAGCTCTTTCCTTTTCTTAAAAGAACTGACGCCATTGGTGATACATACTCAAGAATAAAGCGTATTTCTTTATCTTTATCATTTCGGTTACTTCGTGATAAAGCTTGAGCTAAAATCATGTAAGTTTGTCGATCTTTGACTCTAACCCAAATTCGTTTTGGGGATTCTACTCGCATAACAACCCCTTTAACTATTTGAAGAACTCGGGGTCGGGGCTTCTGAACAGTTTGTTCTGCAAGATCAAGTCCCTTCTTACCTGGAAAAACATACTTATAAGTTTTTGTTTTAGAATCATAATAACCTCCATCTTTATCAAGGTTATCACAAGAGGTAAGAAGAAGACTTAAAAGGGTACAAAGTAAGAAATAACTTACTTTGTAAGAAGCTTTAGTATAGTGAGGAAATTTCACTTGCATTCTCTTCATTTTTCTATCTATGATTTTTGTATATACTGGCTTTTTTACTATCCAGCTTTTTTTTGTTTATAATTTTTACCATTTCAACAGGTAATCAGAAATGGTTTCGTCAGAATTGTCATTTTTAATTGCAATGCCTTCTTTAAAAGATTCGGTTTTTTCTCGATCATTAATTGCAATGGTTGAGCAAAACTCATCTGGAGCATTAGGCTTTATAATCAACTTACCAACAGGCACAACAGTCAATCAGGCTCTAAGTATGCTCAAGATGAGCATTCGCTTAGATAAAGATTTGCCTATTCTGTTTGGTGGCCCAGTACAGACTGATTTTTTTTGGGTAATGCATGCAAAAGGTTTTTCATGCCGATCAACATTACCTATTAATTCTCAGCTAAGTATTAGTTCTGCTCTTGATATTTTACCGATTCTTGAAGAAGATTACTGCCCTGAAATTTATCAGGTAGGAGTAGGATACTCTGGTTGGGACGCAAGTCAACTAACGAAAGAGATAGAAGAAGGCTCGTGGTGGATGACAGGACTAGATAAGGATTTAATTTTTTCTACTGCTCATCAGGAGCGATGGAAGGTAGCTCTAAGAACTTTAGGGGTTGATCCGAAACATTTATTTGATTTTACTGATCCAATAAATCCATCAATTAATTAACCTCAGAAAGTTAAAACCCCATTTAATAAGGGGGCTTTAACTCTATAATCTTACTTAAACAATCGTGTCATTAAATTCTGGAAAGCTTTGAGCGAATGTTCGAACTTCCTCTCGGATTTTCTCAAGTTCAGCTTCATTTCCAACATTATTTAATACTTGATCAATAAAACCAGCAACAACAGTCATATCATCCTCTTTTAATCCACGAGAAGTCAGTGCTGGAGTTCCTAAACGAATACCACTAGTAACAAAAGGACTTCGCTTTTCAAATGGTACTGTGTTTTTGTTCACAGTGATATTTGCAAAATCAAGTGCTTTCTCAGCATCCTTTCCTGTGATATCTTTGTTTGTTAGGTCAATTAACATTAAGTGGTTATCTGTTCCACCTGAAGTTAAATGATAACCTTTAGTAACAAGTTCACTAGCTAATTTCTGAGCATTTTTAATTACTTGCTTTGCATATTCTTTAAAAGCATCAGTTTGAGCTTCTTTAAATGCAATCGCTTTTGCTGCAATTACATGACATAAAGGCCCACCTTGAATTCCTGGGAAAATCTTCGAATTTACTTTTTTCCCATATTTTTCAGTACAAAGAATTAATCCACCACGAGGTCCTCGAAGTGTTTTGTGAGTTGTAGATGTCACAAAATCTGCGTGTGGTACTGGGTTTGGATGAAGTCCAGCAGCAACTAATCCTGCAATATGTGCCATATCAACAAGAACTAATGCTCCAACTTCGTCAGCAATTTCTCGAAACAATGGAAAATCAATGGTTCGAGGATAAGCACTTGCACCAACAACAATCATTTTTGGTTTGTGCTCTTGTGCTAATTTTCGAACTTGATCGTAATCAATTTGCTGATTATCTTCTCGAACACCATAAGAAACAACATTATAAAGATTTCCTGAAAAATTTACAGGAGATCCATGAGTAAGATGTCCACCATGAGAAAGATCCATTCCTAAAATAGTATCGCCTGGCTTTAGAACAGTCATATAAACTGCCATGTTTGCCTGAGAACCAGAATGAGGTTGAACATTCGCATGCTCTGCACCAAAAAGCTCTTTTGCTCTTTCGATTGCTAATTGCTCAGAAACATCAACAAATTCACACCCACCATAATATCTTTTTCCAGGGTAACCTTCTGCATATTTGTTTGTTAATACAGAACCTGTTGCCTCAAGAATCCGAGAAGAAACAATGTTTTCAGATGCAATTAACTCTAGTTTGTCAATTTGTCTTGTGTGTTCACTTTCAATAGCTTGAAAAACTTCTGGATCAAAGGATTGGATTGTACTCATTATTATCTCGATGAAGAATTGATATTAATCGGAATTATTTAGATTGTTCAATAAGATCAAGTCTGCTTTGGTGTCGTCCACCTTCAAACTCAGTAGAAAACCATAGATCAACCATTTTTTTAGCTTGATCTGACTCAAGAATTCTAGCTCCAAGAACTAAAACATTAGCATCATTGTGTTGTCGTGACATTTCTGTCGTAAATTCATCATGACACAAACAAGCACGAACTTTTGCAAAACGATTTGCGGCAATTGACATTCCAATTCCTGTTCCACAAATTAAAATGCCTTTCAGTCCTGAATTCTCTGTAATATTTGTTGCTAAATCTTGAGCAATATTTGGATAATTTACAGAGTTTTCATCAAAACAACCAACATCTTGAATTTGAAAACGATCTTGAAGATGTGTCTTCAAAGTTTCTTTTAATTCAAAACCTGCGTGATCTGAACCAATAACGATCTTTTCCATGTGAGGAGTACTCCAATGATCACAGTGTTTGTTAAGTGAATAGAGAAGTTAAAAAACCTAATATCGCAAGGATAATCGACTGTCAATCAATAGACTACTGAAACATCAAACCATCTGAAGTCACTTGATATAATCCACCTACTTTGGTTGTTATCATACCTTTTAGTTCTAGGTTTGTAAGAATTCCCAACACATTACCTATAGAAAGAGAACTTTTTTGGATAATTCGATCTACATCTAATGCTTCCTTTTGGAGAAGATTCAAAATCTGTTTTTCAGAATTTTGTAGAGTGGCAATTACTGAAGGTTCTTCAAAAAAAGAGATTTGCTCACCTTTGTTTATCTTTATTGTTTGTAATTCTTCTAAAATATCTTCTGCATGAATAATTAGCTTTGCATTTCCTTTTTGAATTAAACGGTTTGTTCCTCTTGAAAACTGATGATCAACGGCTCCAGGAACAGCAAACAACTCTCGATTTTGTTCAAGAGCACATCTTGCAGAAATTAAAGCACCACTTTTTTCTCCTGCTTCAACAACTACTAATCCTTTTGAAACACCGCTAATAATCCGATTTCGTAATGGGAAATTACCTGCCATTGGCCTAGTTCTAACTGTAAATTCAGTCATAAGCATTCCACCTGCATTTACAATATCAACTGCAAGCCTTCTATTTTGCGGAGGATAAATATCACTCAAGCCACCTGCAAGAACAGCAACCGTTTTTAATCCAACATCAAGTGCAGTTTGATGAGCAATGGTATCAATCCCAAGAGCAAGACCACTAATGATGATAATATTATGATCTATTTTTGCAATCTCTTGAATTAACCGTTTTGTTTGTTCCTTCCCATAATATGAAAATTTTCTAGAACCAACAAAAGCAATGCACAGTCTTGCATTGAGATTGAGATTTCCTCTACAATAGAGAATGGGGGGTGGATTATAAATTTCTTGAAGTAAAGCAGGATAATTTTTTTCTGATTGAGCAAGAAGAGTTAAACCATATTGATTAATACTGTTTAACTCTTCATTAGCATCACTTTTCTGTGTTTGTGCAATTTGTTGGGCTAGTTTTTGACTAATTCCTTCAATTTTCCTCAGTTGTTCATAAGGAGCTTTTAAAATTTCTTCTGCATTTCCAAAAAACTCTAAAAGTGACCGAAATTTACGAGAACCTAAACCATACACCTGCCACAGTGCAATTGTGGCAATTGTTTCTTCTGATAGTTTCATTAGTTCAATTTTTTTAAGATCGCTTTTAATTCTCTTTCTGCTTTATTTGCTGAAAGTGTTGTTGGGTATTGTTTAACGATATGTTCAAAATAATAGCGTGATTTTCGTGTTTCTCCACGCTTTCCGTAGATTTGCCCTAACATCAAGATCGCATCAGGAGTCTTAAACCCTTTTGCTGTTTCTCCATGTGTATAATTTTTTAAGACTTTCCTAACAGCTTGTTCTGCAAGAACAGTGTGTCCTTGTCGAATTTCTGCAAGTGCAATCCAATACTGCGAATTATCTGCATTTTTATCATTTGGAAATCGCTGAAGAAATTCTTGAAATTTCTGAATTGCTTTTGGGTAATCTCTTTGCGAATACGCATGATATGCTTGCATATACTTATCTCTTGCTCCTGCACGAGCCTCCAATTGAATAGGAGATTGAGGCGAGAGTAGATCAGAATCTTTGTAAGTAAACCTTTCCTTTACTGGAACTATAACTTTGTTCTTTTCAGTTTGTTGCTGTGTCTTTTGTGTTTGTTGTTTCTTTACTACTTTTTTCTGTGTTGTTGTCTTTTTGGAAAGCAAAGAAAATGTTTGTACTGCCTTTGAATTATGAGGAGTTTTAATGTCTTTTGAAGTTTGATTAAAAGCTTCTTTTTTAAATATTTTAGCTTGAGCTTGTTGCTTTTGTTTGGTTTTCTTAATTATTGCTTTTGTTGGATTTTGAACAATTACTTTTGTTACAATTTTTTGCAACTGAGTTTTCTTTAAACCTTTTTCAAGCAAAGCAATCGTTTTTTCAAGAATATGAATTTTTTCTTGAGCAAACACAGATTTTACTTGTTGTTTCTGCTGTACTGATTTTTCTTGTGATTTGAGATGACTATTTTCTTCTTGAAGCGATTTATTACTTTTTTCTAACGCTGTAATCTTTGTTGCAAGCTCT
>JBNMNM010000017.1:0-20142 GCA_051275585.1 bacterium
CTTCCCCAATAACTGCAGGATCAAGAATTCGAGAAGTCGAATCAAGAGGATCTACAGCAGGATAAATTCCAAGTTCTGAAATTGAACGAGAAAGAACTGTTGTTGCATCCAAATGAGCAAAAGTAGTTGCTGGAGCTGGATCAGTTAAATCATCCGCAGGTACATATACAGCTTGTACAGATGTAATAGAACCTTTGTTTGTTGATGTAATCCGCTCTTGCATTGTACCCATTTCAGTTGCAAGTGTAGGTTGGTAACCTACTGCTGAAGGAATCCGTCCTAGAAGGGCTGATACTTCAGAACCTGCTTGAGTAAATCTGAAAATGTTATCGATAAACATCAATACATCTTGGTTTTCAACATCACGGAAATACTCAGCAACAGTCAATCCACTAAGAGCAACACGAGCACGAGCTCCAGGAGGCTCATTCATCTGTCCATAGATTAATGCTGTTTTCTCAAGTACTCCAGATTCTTTCATCTCTTCCCAGAGATCATTTCCTTCACGAGTCCGCTCACCTACACCAGCAAATACAGAATATCCACCATGATGTTGTGCGATGTTGTTAATCAATTCCATGATCACAACAGTTTTTCCTACACCAGCACCACCGAAAAGACCAATTTTACCACCTTTTACGTATGGACAAATTAAATCAATAACTTTGATTCCAGTTACAAGCATGTTTGCAGACGTTTCTTGGTCTTCAAATCTAGGTGGATCTCGATGAATTGACCAATGTTCTTCAGCTTCAACTGGACCACACTCATCTACAGGATCTCCAGTTACATTAAGAATCCGTCCAAGAACTTTCTTTCCAACTGGAACTTGAATTGGGGAACCTGTATCAACTGCTACCATTCCACGAACAAGTCCATCAGTAGAACTCATTGAAATGGTACGAACAGTATTCTCACCAAGATGTTGCTGAACTTCTAGAATTAGTTTTGTTGATTGTCCTTCAAAGTCAAAATCAATTTGAAGTGCATCATAAATTTTTGGAAGTGTTCCATCTGGAAACTCAACATCAACAACAGGGCCAATAACCTGATTAATCTTTCCTTTATTCATCTTTTGCTTGCCTCAATAATGTCTTTAAACTTTGAATTAGTTAAGGGATTCAGCACCTGAGACGATCTCTATTAACTCTTTTGTAATAGAAGCTTGTCGTGCACGGTTGTATTGAAGTTGCAGTCTTGCAATCATATCACCCGCGTTATTTGTTGCTGCATCCATTGATGTCATCCGTGAACCATGCTCACTAGCTACATTCTCTAGTATTGCAGAGTATCCTTGGTTTTCTACATATTTCGGTAGAATTGTATTAAGGATGTCATCTTTAGATGGTTCAAAAAGAAAATCTGATTGTTCACCAGAATCTTCTTCTTCAGTAAAAGCTTCTAAAGGAAGCACCTGTTGTGTTGTTGGCTCTTGATTTAAGATCGAGAGAAAGCTGTTATACGCAACATATACTCGGTTAATTTCACCTTTCTGATATTGTGCAGTCAACCCTTGAATTACAGTCGCCAATACTTCAGCTTGTGCACTATCTTTTAAATCACGATAGGATTCTTTAATTTCAATCCCACGAGATTTAAAATACTCTCCACCTTTTTTTCCAAAACAAACTAAGGAAATATTATCAAACTCATCTTTCTTTTCTTCATAAAGACGAGCAACCTTTTTGCAAAGGTTTACATTTAAGCCGCCACAAAGTCCTTTATCGGAAGTAACTAAGATAATAACAGCTTTACCACCTTCACGTTCAGCAAGTAGAGGATGAGAAGAACGATCAAGTCCTTGGCCCAACCTTGAACTAATCTCTCGTAATTTGAGAGCATAAGGTCTTGCCGCTTTAATCGCTTCTTCCGCTCGTCGTAGCTTTGCTGCAGATACCATTTTCATCGCTCTGGTAATCTGCTGGGTATTCTTTACACTCGATATGCGATTTCGGATATCTTTTAGACTAGCCATTGATTAGATCCTTCTTAAAAGATTAAGCAGCAAATTGCTTGCTGAATGCAGTAAGAGCTTTCTTCAATTCGCTAGTAATTTCATCTGAAAGTTTCTTTTCTGTAGCAATTTTCTCGACCATACTTGAGTAGTTGCTTGCAACATAACTTTGTAATTCAGAATCGAATTTTTGGATACTGCCAAGTTCAACAGGATCTAAGTATCCGTTTACTGCTGCAAAAATACTAACTACCTGCTCTTCCATTTTTAATGGAGCGTATTGAGGTTGTTTAAGAATCTCTACAAGTCGTTCACCACGATGTAACTGCTTTCGTGTAGCTTCATCAAGATCAGAACCAAACTGAGCAAAAGCTGCTTTTTCTCGATACTGTGCAAGATCAAGTCGAAGAGTTCCAGCAACTTTTTTCATTGCTTTAGTCTGAGCAGATCCACCTACCCTTGATACTGAAAGACCTACATTAATTGCTGGTCGGATACCTGAGTTGAAAAGCTCAGTTTCAAGGAAAATCTGTCCATCAGTAATTGAAATCACGTTTGTTGGAATGTATGCAGATACATCACCAGCTTGTGTTTCAATAATTGGAAGAGCTGTAATTGAACCAGAACCATAGTTCGCATTTAATTTACATGCTCGTTCTAATAACCGACTATGTAAGTAGAATACATCTCCTGGGTATGCTTCACGTCCTGGTGGCCGTCGAAGAAGAAGAGATAATTGTCGGTAAGCAACAGCTTGTTTAGACAGATCATCATAGATACAAAGAACATGCTTTCCTTTATTTAGGAAATATTCTCCAATTGCTACTGCTGACATTGGAGCAATAAATTGAAGAGGAGCAGGTTCTGATGCACTAGCTGCAACAATAATTGTATAATCCATTGCACCATGCTCTCGTAGTTTTTCAACTACTTGTGCAACGGTTGAATTTTTTTGACCGATAGCAGCGTAAATACAAATTACGTCTTGCCCTTTTTGATTGATGATTGTGTCAATTGCAACAGCAGTCTTTCCTGTTTGACGATCACCAATAATAAGCTCACGTTGACCACGTCCGATTGGAACCATAGCATCAACTGCTTTAAGTCCAGTCATCATTGGTTGATCTACAGACTGTCGAGTTACAATCCCTGGAGCAATCATTTCAATTTTTTGAGTAGCTTCAGCATTGATTGGACCTTGTCCATCAAGAGCTTCTCCAATTGGATTGATTACACGACCAAGAAGAGACTCACCAGCTGGAACCTCTGCAATCCGTTTTGTTCTTTTTACAACATCGCCTTCTTTAATCGAAACACCTGATCCGAAAAGAATAACTCCAACGTTATCTTCTTCAAGATTAAGTACCATTCCTTTGGTTTCATCAGGAAATTCAACAAGTTCACCAGCCATTACTTGATCAAGACCATGAACACGGGCAATTCCATCCCCAACACTAAGTACAGTTCCTACTTCTTTGACTTCTACTTTGGAATCAAAATCTTCAATCTGTTTCCGAATGATGGAACTGATCTCTTCAGCTTTGATTTTCATGTAACTCTTACCCTCGGATTATGGTTTCACGAATCAGGTTAATTCGATTTTTGACGCTTCCATCAAGTAAAAGACTATCAATTTTTGTGACAGCCCCTCCAATTAGAGAAGAATCTTCCTGTACAGTTAAAGTAATATTCTTTCCTGTGTAAGCAGAAAGCTGTTCTTGAATCTTTTTCTCTTGAGCAGAGGAAATTTTGGAAGCTACAGTTACCACTGCATTTGCTTTGCCGAGTAATTCATTTGCCATATCTTCATAAACTTGAAGAATATCACTAATAATTCCTACTCGTCCTTTATCAACTAAAAGTCGTCCAAATTTACTTACAATAGGATCAACAGAAAGTTTTTTTGCAAGGTCTCCTAAGATTGCTGACTTTGCATCCTTTCCAATGTTTGGATCTAATATAACTAATTGAAGTTCAGAAGAATTTTCAATAACCTCAACAAGTGAATTTAAATCCTTTCCAATGTCTTCAACTTTTTTTTCATCCTTGGCTAAACTTAATAATGCAAGGGCATATCTTTTTCCAACAACAAATCCACTCATTTTGCCTCTTTTATAATTTGAGTATAATCATCAATGAGAGCGTCTTGTTCACTTGCTTTAAGTTTTTCTATAATATTTACTTCAGCAATTCGAATTGATTCGCTAATTAACATTTCACGAATTTCTTCTTTTGCTTTTAGAATATTTTGCCCAATTTGAGTTTTCGATTGAGCTTCTAATTTTTCCGCAAATATTTTTGCCTCTTGGATAATTTTTTCTTTTTCTTTTTCAACATCAACAAGAGCATTTTCTTTCATAGTGGCGACCTCTTTTTGCATGTTCGCCATTTTTTCTTGATACTCTTGTAATTGAGCTTCAGCTTTTTTTGCTTTCTCTCTTAATTCTTCTAATTCAGCTTTTTTCTCTTTTGCTGCTTTCCCTAGCATGTTTTTTAATAAAGGACGAACTAGGAAATGAAGAAGAATAAGTAAAATTAAAAAGTTAATTGACTTAAAGAGAAAGCTTTTGCCTGGAAGCATAATACCAGTGCCACTAGCAAAAAGAGGGCTTGCGATTACTGTACTCAATAACCCAACCATGCTTAATGCAAGTACTTTAAAGGATTTTACAATCATTTCTTTACTCTTTCTCAAAAAGTTAAGCAGTTTTACCTAAAGATTTAGCTACAATCAAACCACTAAGTTCTTTTGCAAGAGCAGGAACTTGTCCTTTTGCAGCATTAAGCTCAGAGTCAATTTCTTTCTCTGATTGTTCAACTATAAGTGCTACAGTCGAACGAACATCATCAATAATAACCTTAGCTTGTGATGTAGCTGATTCACGACTAGATTTTCTTGCGTTATCTATTTCTGTTTTCATTTCAGCTAGTTTTGCATCGTATTCTGCCTCTGCTTTGCTAATTGAACTTGCAACACCACCTTCTTTCTTTCGATGGCCTTCCATTTCTGTTTCTCGATTTTCCAAAGTCCTAACTAAAGGTTTGAAAAGAAGAGTGTTCAATGCAAACATTAGAATTACGAATACTACAAATACAAAAATAGCATCATTTAACTCCATATGGAGGATGCCAAAATTGAAGACTTCTATACTATCAAAAATCTTTCCAGATGTAGCACTATTACTCGCACTTGCCTCTAAATTGAGGATGCCAGAATTGAAAACATTTATTGCGTCAAAGAATTTTTCAAACATAACAATGTTTTTAGGGGGAAGTTGCTAGTAGTGAATATCATTAACAAAATAGTTAAAAATGAGTATTCCTAACAAAATTGCCAAAATTGCTTTTCAAGTATTTTAACTCCGTGCGTGAAAATACAGATGGATCAAGCCCTTGTCAATCAAAAATCTAAAACTAAAATTAAATTATAATCGACTTTTTTATCAAGAATACTTCTTTGAAAACCTCTTCCTTTAGGTGGAGGATGAAAAAGAAGCCAACATAGAAACCGTTTGGCTGACAACGAGAAGTCAAACAGCTTCTAATTCTTGTTGGTTAGTGATTTAATTCACTCATGCTAAAAAGCATGTGCTTTCCCTCGGCAATGATATCAAGTGGTTTTCAAACGGCTGACTTCGCCTATCCTTGTAGCGATGTTTACAAACCGTTTCGCAGAGTTTGGGGCTGGGAAAACTCCAAAGTGCCTATATATTCACTCGTATCGTAGGATCTTAAAAAAAACGTAAGACCCTTAGCCTAATCAACTGGGCTCGCATCTTTCACAAGCCCAGTCCTTCAGGGCAATGTCGTTGACTTAAGAAATTTAGGAGACTTTTAACACAAATAACATTAAAAAATTTGGCTTTAATGTTGATGTTAAAATTGTTGTTTTTCTCAAAAAATCCTTAAGTCAACGACATTGTCCTTCAGGGCGGGGTAGTTGACCTGCTCGAAATATCTGATTTTTAAATCATCACGGTTTAATGACCAATACTTTTTATAATAAAAGATGACTTAATGATCAAAAGGTAGGTAACTGTAGACTTTTTTTTAGAAAATGGGAAGGAATAGAAATAAATTTTTGTATCAAGAGAAGAACTAAGTCTTCCCTTGATTATACGTTACCAACTGTCACGTCCTCTTTGGTTACGTTGATTAGCATTATTACGTCCTCTTTGGCCACGCTGGTTATAATCATCACGACCTCTTTGATCACGTTGCTGATAATTATCACGACTTCTTCGATTATTTCTGTTTTTTGCTTGTTCTTTTGATTTTAAGCGAACAAGAGCCAATTTTGATGAAGAATATCCCAGCTTTGAAGACTTTTTATACCAATATTGAGCATCTAAATAACTTCGGTTAACGCCAAAGCCATATTCATACATCGTTCCTATTTTATGGATTGATGCAACATTTTTTTGTCGAGCTGCTTTTTTATACCATCGCAAAGCTTTATTATAGTTTGCTTTTATTCCTTTTCCTGACTCATACATCCGAGCAAGATTATGCTGTGCGACAGAATATTTATTTTTTGCAGATTTTTTGTACCAGTAAAAAGCAGAAGAGTGATTTATGGAAGTTCCCTCTCCTCGTTCATACATTTGAGCAACAATATTTTGTGTATAAATATCACCTTGATTTGCTGCTTTTAAATACCACTGTAATGCTTGATATTTATTTCGTGTAATACCTCGACCATACTTATACATAAAGGCAACTTTAGATTGTGCTTTTCGCAATCCTTGTTGTGCTGCTTTTTTATACCAAGTAAATGCAGTGTATTGACTTTTTCCTACACCTTTACCAATTTCGTAAAGGAATCCAATATTGTATTGAGCTTCTTTGTTTCCTTGAACTGCTGATTTACGATACCAACTAGCAGCACTAGTATAGTCTTTTTGCTGATAACCTAGTTTGTATTGGTAAATTACACCTAATGAATATTGAGCTTTATTATGACCTAATTCAGCAGCTTTTTTATACCAACGAATTGCTTTTTGGTAGTTTTGTGTAGTACGGAAACCAAATTCGTAATTATATCCTTTTTGGTAATAAGAATTTCGATTACCTTGACTACTACTATTATTTCTATCCCATTTATTTTCTTTTTGATCTCGTCCAAATTTCTCATATCGGCTATCATTCCGCCCATGAGACTCACGATCTTGTGTATTGAGGTTGCTAAATAGTTGGGCAGGTTTATTCTTTTTTTGCTGATCTTGTAATCGTGAAACTTTAAGTTCAGCATGAATTCGAAACTTTCCTGTTGGAAATGCAGTTAGATATTTTTGAAGTTCAGCAATTTTTTCAGTGGTTTTAACTAACCTCCACATTTCTTCATCAGCATTAAGTTGGTTAGACTGAGAACCTTGTTGCTGATTTGTTGTGATTGCAGATGTTCGTTGGAAGTAAAAATCATGGACAAGTGATGAAGAATCCCATGGAATTTGTTTTTCACTGGTTTCTTTTAAAACACCTAAACGAACTTTTTTCATCATCTGAGAAAGTTCTAAATTTGGTGTTTGAAGACTTTTTAAAATATGTTTTGTGAAAACTCCATTTCGTCCACTTCCATCTGCGGCTACAGAGCCAGGTGCTGTTGCATAAGCAATTAAACTTCCTTTTGGTGCATCCATTTGAGCAAGACCTTTTTGTCCTGATCGAAAACTCTTTGCAAATGGATTATTACGACAAGCATCAAGAAAAACTATGTTCAATCGGTTTTGAGCACTTTCCATTTTTCTTAGAACTAAACCTGCATCAATTCCTTCATCAAGAACTTCATTTTGATCTTGAATGTCAGCTCCAATTGGAATGAGGTAGTTCTTTCCTTTAACTTGCATTCCATGACCAGCATAGAAAAAAAGACCAACACCACCGCCATGAATTTTTTTTCCAAATGTTCGAATTGCATGCCTCATTTGTTTTCGATTTGCATCGATATGTAACATTACGGTAAAACCTAACTTCCGTAATGATTTGGCCATATCATTCGCATCATTAAGGGCATTTTTCAGAGGGGAGCTTTTATAATTCCCATTTCCGATGATTAGTGCAACTCGTTGCTTACTATAGGCTAATTGTGTCTTTTTCTTGAGGGCTCGACTTGTATCTGCAAGAGCAAAAGTAGCAAAGCAGATCAAAAGTATAGGGATTGCAAGCAGCCTGAATATCGTTTTCATGATTTTTTTAGAGCATAAGATGTTTAGATCTTTTTTGTATCTTCTGAAGTAGAAGAGGAATTTAAGCCAACAATTTAACATTACCAAAAAAAAATCTCACTTCATAATTGAAGGTTTGGGGGGAGATGAATTTTTGATCTCACCCTCAGACGTATAGAAAACTGAAGAGGGTGAGGGAGTTGTTGCATGTGGTCGTAAGACCACCTTCACACCGAAGCGTGAGTAAGTATCGCATCGCTAATGTTATCAGTGCTTGTTATAATGGTTCACTGTTCCGTCCCTTCAGAACTGTTTAGAATTCATCGATAGAGCATGGAGCTTGCGAATACACTCCAAGATATCATAACACAAATAACGTAGTTCCTAAGAACTGAAGCTAGTCAACTGGGCTTAGATTTCAAGCCCCCACTAGACCGCAAGGTTAGTGGCGGGTGATTGACTCTCTTACAGAGTACTTTTTTACTTCATCAACAAGTATTCGTAAATGATCAGGATTTACTTCTTTATCAATGCCATGTCCTAAATTAAAGACATGACCACTCTCGGAACCAAATTTATCTAAAATTCCTCTTGCTTTAGCCCGAATTACATCAGGTTGAGCAAATAGAATATTAGGATCAAGGTTACCTTGTAAAGCTACCTTCTTACCAATTTTTGATTTTGCTGTAGCAAGATCTGTTCGCCAATCTAGGCCAACCATATCAGCACCAGTATCAGCCATTCTTTCAAGCAAGTGAGCACCACCATTAATATAGTAAACTCTAGGAACAACACCTTGTTGATTTAAGCTACCAAAAATTCGAGATACATATGGAAAAACAAATTCGTTATAATCATCAACAGAAAGAATACCTGCCCATGTATCAAAAAGTTGCACCATTTGGGCACCATTTTCGATTTGGTAATTCAAGTAATCAATTGTCATTCCAGTGAGTCGTTCCATTAATGCATGAGCTACTTCAGGAGCATCAAAAAGCATTTTTTTAATTTTATGGAAATTCTTTGAACCCGCACCTTCAATCATATAAGAAGCCAATGTGAACGGAGCACCTGCAAAACCAATCACAGGAGCACGATCTCCAACTTCTTTTCTAAGTGCCTGAAGAATTTTTCCTACATAAGGAGTATTTTCATCAGGTGGTGGATTTAGAAGATTCTCTACATCACTAGCAGTACGAATCGGATTGTTGATTTTTGGACCGCCATCAAATACTAGATCCATCCCCATCCCCATTAATGGAGTTAGAATGTCTGAAAACATGATGACTGCATCAACACCAATTAAATCTAATGGTTGAATTGAAACTTCTGTTGAATAATCAACATTCTTACACATTTCAAGAAAACCACCTGCTTTTTTTCTAACTTCTCGATACTCAGAAAGATATCTTCCTGCTTGACGCATAACCCAGATCGGAGTTCGTTCAATAGGTTTTTTAAATGCGGCTCGAATTAAAAGAGGCTCCTCACTACTCATAACAATACACAGCTAAGATTAAACAAAAAAATCAATGAAGTAAAATAAAAAATTTAATCATTATCCCAATAGCGAATTGTTTCACCTTCATATTTTATTGTAAGCTGATTTCCTGTAGAAGAGCTTGCCTCACAATAACCTACTTTTTGAGCTTCAACTCCCATATCCTTTGCAATAGCAATCATTTCAGGAACATGTTGTTCATCACAGAAAATTTCTAACCGATGCCCCATATTATAAACAGGAAATAGGTCTTTTAGTGGTCTTTTTGTTTGTTTTTGGATGAACTGGAAAAATGGTGGAATTGTAAATAAATTATCTTTTACGTAATGAATATTTTTTCCAAAATTGAGACATTTTGTTTGTCCACCACCAGAACAATGAACCATTCCATGAATACTGGCTTGAAATTCAGCTAAAAGTTTTGCAATGAGCGGAGTATATGTTCTTGTTGGAGAAAGAGCCGCTTCTCCCACTGTGAGGGGAGTACCTGGAAGAGGGTCTGTTAACCAACTTTTTCCACAATAAACTAAATCTTTTGGGATTTCAGGAGAAAAACTTTCAGGATATTTATCTGCATAATCTTTTCGAAATAGATCATGACGTGCAGCAGTTAATCCATTACTACCAATTCCACTGTTGTATTTCTTTTCCCACTTAGCTTGTCCAAAACTGCTGAAACCAAGGATAACATTCCCTGGTTTAATGTTATCTAAATCAATAACATCTTCTCGTTTCATTCGAGCAACAAGTGTACTATCAATGATAACACTACGAACAACATCACCTACATCTGCGGTTTCTCCACCAGCAGATTTAATATCGACACCATGGCTGTTAAGCATCGCAATCACTTCCTCATATCCTTGAATGATTGTACTAATCACTTCTCCAGAAACAAAGAATTTATTTCGTCCAATTGTATTTGAAAGAAGAAACTGATCAACAGCACCTACACAAGCAAGGTCATCAAGATTCATAACTAAAGAATCGATAGCAATATCTTTAAAAACAGAGATATCACCAGTTTCTTGCCAGTAGAGGTATGCAAGTGAGGACTTTGTTCCAGCACCATCAGCATGCATTAAGATGCAATGATCTTCACTTCCTGTCAGAGTATCAGGTAAGATTTTACAGAAAGCTCCAGGAAATAGCCCTTTATCAACATTTGCGATTGCCTTGTGAACATCTGATTTACTAGAAGAAACGCCACGACTGAGGTAAAGATCTGATTCTACCATGAACTTATGAACCTAAAATGATGAGTTAAGAAGGTGATTAAGCAAGTGATAAAGCTCGTTGTGTAAATTCTTGTTCACTCTGAGCTTCCATTAAGAACAATCTAGCGGACTTTGCCTCGTTAAATCCAGAGATATAACCTGTAAGATGTTTACGAAATTCTAGCAAAGCACGTCTTTCCTTTTGATACTCTCTCAAATATTGAAAGTGTAATATCATTGTTTTTATACGGGTTTTTAATGGAACTGTTTTTTGTTTTTCGTTATTCCAAAATACCCAAGGATTACCAATAGCATTACGACCAACCATGTATCCATCTAAATTACCTAGAACAGATAACGCATGATCTCTGCTAATTACATCACCATTTCCGATTACAGGAATAGAAAGGTGTTTCTTTAAATTGTAAATGGGGTTCCAATTGGCTGTTCCTTTATAGGCTTGTTTATATGTTCTGCCGTGAATGGTTATCATTTGTGCCCCTGAATTGACAAGCAGGGAGATAAAATCGACCAAACCATCAGAATCATCCCATCCAAGCCGAGTTTTTACCGTAATTGGGATTTGAACAGCCTTACTACATGCTTCTACAATTCTACATGCGAGGTCAGCCTCCTTCATGAGGCTACTTCCATGTTGAGATGCAACAATTTTTTTTGCAGGACATCCCATATTAATATCAATGCCTGAAACGCCCCAGTCTTCTAATTCTTTTGAGATCTCTGCAAACAGTTTTGGATCATTACCAAATAATTGAACAAAATAAGGGATTTCTGACTTTGTAAAGGAAAGCCTTTGTTTAAAATGCTCATGATTATTTTTAATTCCTTCAATACTTGTGAATTCACTATAAACAATAACATCAGGGTTTAGCTCTCTTACGATTCTACGATATGCTTGATCCGTAATTCCATCCATTGGAGCTAAACACTCAATGAGCTTCTTTTTTGTCATAAAGGATTTGAAAAGGGTTATAGTCGGTCTAATGAGTTAGCAATTAGTTCCAACTGAACTTTAATTAGTTCTAAATTCTTTTCTTTCAAAGATAATGTCTGTTTTTGTATTCTTTGACATAAATTTTTAATTGTTTGTTGTTCTTTGGAATATGTTTCTGTTGCAGGAGTTGTGTCAATAGTAACTCCTGCAAAACTTTGTCTTTTTAAGAAAGTTTTGAGTTCATTATAATTCCAACCAAAAATTGAAGAAATTTTTTGTAATATTCCTTCTCTTGGAATGTGTCCTTGCTCATAAGAAAGATATTCGTTTAACTCCATATCCAAAATTAGAGCAATACCCTCAGGCATTTGACCTGTATGTTCACGGGCACTAATCAGAAGTTTTTGAAAGTTATCTGGAAATTCGTTAGGATGTAAATTTGAGCTTTTAATTGCGTGATCAATTCCAAAACTAATATCATCAGAATTAGAGGTTAGACTTGCTTTTACTGATCGAACTCGAATTTGTTGAAGAATTTTATTGTAATTCCAATCGAAAATAAAACAGATTTTTTTTAGAATTTCATCACTAGGAATTTTTCCTTTTTCTAATAAATCATATTCTTTAGAAGAAACTCCGATTAATAGAGCAACACCTTCTGCTGTTTGATTCACTTTTTTTCTTGCAGAAATAAGAACTTCTGCAAAGGTGTTTTCTTCTTTTTTAGAGGAATTTGTTGAAGAACTTTTTGCGGTAATTCCAGTATTTTTTTTTGTAGTTTGAGGAATTGCCGTTTGTTGTCTTTTTTGTGCTTTAATTCCTTTTTGGATTTCATTATAATTCCAGCCAAAAAGTTCGCATATTTTTTCTAAAACTTCATCATTGGGGATTTTTGAATTTTCAAATTCTAAATAGTCTTTTGGACTAATATTTAGAAAAATAGCAATTCCTTCTGGAGATTGATTAACCTTTTTTCTAGCTTGAGTTAGTAATTCAGAAAATATCAGTGACATAAATTTGGTTATAATAAATAGTACTAAAATTATTGTAGAATGAATAATTAAGTTCTATTCTAAAATAAAAAAAATTTGTAGTCAAAATTGTTGCAGGGTGTAAGGTGCAAATTATGTTTGGATTGATAAAAAAAACAAATATTGGAAAGCAATAAGAATATGATAAATAAAAAACTATATTTAAAATTGATAATTATATGTAGCTTTTTGCTGATACTTTTTGATTCGCAGAGTTTTGCCGCTGATTTATTGATTGGTTTTGGGCAAGATCGACCACCATATGTTTTTGGTAAGGAAAAGCGAGGATTAGAAATTGATTTAGTTCGTGAAATTCTAAATTATAAGAAACATACATTTCAAATTCGTCATTATCCGAATCGAAGACTTCAACGAGCTATCCAAATTATGGGTGTTGATGCGGTAGCAACTGTCAGAAAAACAACCGATGATGTTTATTATTCAAAAAATTATGTGGTGTTTATTAACTTTGCCATTACAAAAAAAAGTGAAAAATTAAAAATCAATAAAATTAGTGATTTAAAGGGGAAGAGGATTGTTGCGTGGTATAATGCATATTATGATTTAGGAGCAAAATTTCAAGCTAATTTTCCTGTAAATGTAATGAAAATTTCTCAACAATACTATTTCGAACAAAACCAACTGATACAAAACCGAATGTTTTGGCGTTCTAAATTTTTAGTAGTGTTAATTGATCGAAGTATTTTCGAGTGGTATCGTTACCAATTAGCAAAGGAAATGAATACTTCTGAAGAGGTTGTTTTTCATGATATTTTTTATAAAAAAACTTACTTTCGGATGGCATTTCGACAAAAGAAAATTCGTGATGATTTTAATCAAGGATTAAAACATGTCAGAAAGAGTGGAATTTATAAAAAAATCTACAAAAAATATAAAATGTCGGTCAATTCTTTTGTTTTAGGTGAAAATTAAGCAATCTTTAAATAAAGCTCCTAGAATCTGTCTTATATATATTTGTTGTATTGTTCTGAAGAGTTTTTTTTACCTTTCTAACCCTCACTGAAAAATCATCAGGCATAAAATAAATAACTCGTCCCACATCTCCTTCTAAATCAGAAGAAATGACTGGAATATTTTCATGTCGAAGAAATTCTTGAGCAAATAATGAATTTGTTTTTCCAACACTGAAATATTGGCTTGTATGTAAAACATTTGCACCACCAAAAATTTTTGCTTTTAGATTTCCTCGTTTTGCCCCTCGTTGCAACATTTGATTAATTAACATTTGCATTGCTGTAATTCCATATTTACCATTTTCTTCAGGAATAATAATTTGATCCTTTCTTTGTCGTGAACTTAGAAGAAAGTGGTTCATTCCCATAATTTGATTTACTGGATCATATAAACAAGCTGCAACACAAGAACCTAATAAAGTGGAAAGGATAACTTTTTGGTTTGAAACATAAAATGCACCTGGAGCAATGGTTATTTTTTTATATTTGTCAAAAAATTCATACATTTGGCCTTTATTAATAAAGTTAGATTGAGGTTCTAAATTCATATATGCTGGTTTCCAATAAAATAAGAAAAATGGAAAGATAAGAATATTCAAAATTCTTCATACAGTTAGAGAGGCAAGAGCACAACTAAAAGGCTATTTTAATATCTAATTTTTATTTTGTTAAAAATTAAAGCAGATTAAAAAATATGAGAGGAATCCATCTTATAGAAAGAAATTAGATATTCTTAAGGAACCTCTTTACCAGAAAAGGATGTTTAGGGTAATACTACAGTATATTTAAAATAATTAAATGATTTCTTCAAGGCAATGACATGGTTCGAGTAATTTTAATTACAGGAAGTTTGCTTGGAATGCTCGCTGTTATTTTAGGAGCATTTGCTGCACATGGGCTAAAATCAAGAGTATCGACAGATTTAATTGCTGTATTTAAAACAGGTGTAGAATATCAGTTCTATCATACTTTTGCTATACTTTGTATTGGAATTTCTTTGGTTGCTCAAAAACTTGATAGCAGTCGATGGTTAACTCTTTCTTTTTACTTATTTTTAGTTGGTATTATTTTCTTTTCAGGTTCGCTCTACTTACTTGCTTTAACAAAAATCAAATGGTTTGGTCCTATTACTCCAATAGGAGGTGTTTTTTTAATCTTAGGCTGGATCTTTTTTTTATGTCATTGGCTTCTTAATTATTAAGAATTTTTAGTTTTTAAAGCTCTCTCGCAATTGATGATTTGGAGTAAAATTATGGGAAAATTTCGAAGTAGTACTTCTACACAAGGTAGAAACATGGCTGGTGCTCGATCACTATGGCGAGCAACTGGAATGACTGAAAACGATTTTGGAAAACCAATTATTGCAATTGCAAACTCTTTTACACAATTTGTTCCTGGACATGTACATCTTCATGATGTTGGACAAAAAGTAAAAAAAGTGGTTGATGCAAATGGTGGTTATGCTGCTGAGTTTAACTCAATTGCAATTGATGATGGAATCGCTATGGGACATGATGGGATGCTATACTCCCTTCCAAGTCGTGATCTTATTGCAGATTCTGTAGAATATATGGTGAATGCACATTGTGCAGATGCATTAATTTGTATTAGTAATTGTGATAAAATCACACCTGGAATGTTAATGGCTGCAATGCGATTAAATATTCCAACGATTTTTGTTTCTGGTGGGCCAATGGAAGCAGGGAAATATCAAGATGTTAAATTAGACTTGATTGATCCTATGATTGCTGCTGGAGATAAAGATGTTTCTGATGAGAAACTAAAAAAATTAGAAGAATTAGCTTGTCCTACATGTGGTTCTTGTTCAGGAATGTTTACTGCAAACAGTATGAATTGTTTGAATGAAGCTTTAGGAATGGCTCTTCCTGGGAATGGTACAATTGTCGCTACTCATGCAAAGCGATGGGAACTATTTGAACATGCAGGAAAGAGAATTGTAGAAATGGCAAAAGATCATTATCTTAATGATAATCAAAATGTATTGCCTCGTTCCATTGCTAATTATAAAGCATTTCAAAATGCAATGGCTTTAGATATTGCAATGGGAGGGTCTACAAATACTGTTCTTCATATTCTTGCGATTGCTCATGAAGCAGGTGTTGATTTCACTATGAAGGATATGGATGAAATCTCAAAAAAAATGCCTACCTTATGTAAGGTAGCTCCTTCTTCAGATTATCATATTGAAGATGTGCATCGTGCTGGTGGAATCATGGCGATTCTCGAAAGTTTATTAGATAAAGATTTAATTAATTCAGATTGTTTTACTGTTTCAGGAAAAACAATTAAAGAACAAGTTTTAGAACAAAGCATTATTCGAGGAAGTGGTGAAGCAAAAAAACTTTATTCTGCTGCACCAGGTGGAGTTCGAACAACAGTAGCTTTTTCACAAGAAAATTATTACAACCAGCTTGATCAAGATCGAGAAAAAGGCTGTATTCGTTCCGTTGAAAATGCTTATAGCAAAGAAGGTGGTCTTTGTGTGTTATATGGAAATATTGCAGAAGAAGGCTCTGTTGTAAAAACTGCTGGTGTTGATGAAAGTATCTGGAAATTTACAGGTCCAGCAAGAATCTTTCATTCTCAAGATGATGCATGTGATGCTATTTTAGATGATCAAATCAAATCAGGCGATGTTGTATTAATTCGTTATGAAGGACCTAAAGGTGGCCCTGGAATGCAAGAAATGCTTTACCCAACATCATATTTAAAATCAAAACATCTTGGAAAAGAATGTGCTTTGATTACTGATGGAAGATTCAGTGGTGGAACCTCAGGACTAAGTATTGGGCATGCTTCACCAGAAGCCGCAGAGGGTGGAAATATTGCTCTTGTAGAGGAAGGTGATTTAATTCTAATTGATATTCCAAATCGGAAAATTGAGGTGCAAGTTTCTGATGATGTACTTGCAGAACGTAGAAAAAAAATGGTGGAGCGAGGAGCTGAAGCATGGACTCCAGGTGAAAGACCACGAGTAGTATCTCAAGCACTTGAAGCATATAGTTTAATGGTAACTAGTGCCGCAAAAGGAGCAGTCCGAGACTTAAGTCAACTTAAACAAAACCATACAACTCGATAAAACAGTAGTCTTGAGAGATTTGAATGGAAATTTTTCGTGGTGTAGCAAGTTCTGAAGGAATTGCAATAGGCCGTGCATTTACAATAGATTCTTCGTTTTCTCAATTTTCTAGAATTGAATTAGATTCTCATCAAGATATTGATAAGGAGATTGCACGGATTCATTCTGCACACGAAGAAGCTTTACAGCAATTTGAAGAGATTGAAAAAAGGTCTGAAAATTTGTTAGAAGGGGATTTAGCTTCGCTTCTAACAACACACCGTTTATTTCTTCAAGATAAACGTCTTCTACCAGCAGTTGAAGAAAAAATTTTAGATTGGAAAATTAATGCCGAATGGGCACTTTCCCTTGTAATGTCTGAAATTCGAACTGAGTTTGATCAAATTGAAGACTCTTATTTGCGTTCACGATTTGATGATATTCGTCAGATTAGTGAACGTTTAATGAGTAACCTTCGTCAAAGAAAGTTATTTGATTTTTCTCAAATTCATGAACCTATAATTCTTCTTTGTCCTGATATTTCTCCTGCTGATGCGGTTCATCTTGCACAAGGAAAAGTAATGGGAATTGTAACAGAAATCGGGGGAATGATTTCTCATACATCAATTATTGCACGAGCGATGGGAATTCCTGCTGTTGTTGGCGTAGAAGGAATTACTGATAAAATTGCTTCGAATGTTAAGTTGATTATTGATGGAAGTAGTGGTGAAATTATTAAAGAACCTGATGAAGTTACACTTCGCAAAAAGGTTGATAAAAAAGGACGAATTCAGTTTTTTCAGAATAAATTAGAAGATTTAAAAACGGAAGAATGTCAGTTAGAGGATGGAAGAAAAGTTGATATTGCCGCTAATTTAGATTTTATGGGTGAATTAGAACTGATTAAACAAAATAATATTCGTTCGGTTGGTTTAATTCGAACAGAGTTTTTATTTATTAATAACTCAACTATTCCAACAGAAGATAAACAATTTCAGGAATTTGAAAAAATTTTTAAGGAACTTAAAAATATTCCTTTAACCATTCGAACTTGGGATTTATCTCCTGATAAAGCTCCAAAATTTTTTCCAATTCGTGCAGAAGAAGCAAATCCTGCATTAGGTTCTAGAGCTGTTCGTCTTTGTTTGCGGCATGAGGATATTTTTCGAAGTCAAATTCGAGCTATTTTGCGGATGTCTGCAATCACTCCAGTTCGTTTATTACTTCCTATGATTACGAATCTAGATGAGGTTCTAAAATCAATCAAATTAATTGAAGAGGAGAAAGATCGTTTAGGATTTAGTCATTATAATATTGCTGTTGGATGTATGATTGAAACACCTGCGGCTGCAATGATTATTGATGAAATTTTAGATGTAAGTGACTTTGTTAGTATTGGGTCAAATGATTTGGTTCAATATACATTAGCTGTTGATCGAATAAATGAACACGTAGCTCATTTATATACTCCATTTCATCCTGCAATTTTAAGACTGTTAGAGCAGGTTGTAAAACGTTCAAATGTAATGAATGTACCTGTATCTATTTGTGGAGAAATGGCCGCAGATCCATTTATGCAAATGTTTTTGCTTGGAATTGGAGAAATCACATTTTCAATGTGTCCAAATCGAGTTCTTTTTTCTAGGGAGATTTTGAGAAAAGTAAGTTCGGCAAATTGTAAAAAAGTAGCATTTCGTTTCTTAAGTAAACGGACTCTTTTAGAAACTACAATGTATTTAAAGGAGTTAAGAGAGCTTTATTTGCAAGGAGTCGAGTTATAGATCTTTAATTTAGAAAGTTTCAATTTTGCAAAATATCTTAGAAAAATAGGTCATAAAAAAAAGCCACAAAAAGAATAGAATTCTAATTGTGGCTTTTTAAAAATAAGAAAACAAACTTTTTCAAGTCAGTTATTTCTACTTATTTAAGATATTTTTTTATCAGTAATGTTCTCTTCTTTTTTCTTACCTTCTTCAGCACTATTAAAGTAGTTGAAAGCAAGTCCAAAACCTTCCTCTACAACTCGTCTAAATTCATCTTGCCCATTTTTATATGCAGTGATCCATGTATCAAATACCTTTCGTCCTTCACTGGTTAAACCAGATCGGTCTAAAAGACGTTGTATCAGTTGTTCACTATGAGCTTGGAAAGAATTGATAGCACTAAATGTAGTATCAAATGTAGCTTTTTGAAGGTTGATCAACTGCTTTGCTAAATCTTTAGGATTCAGAGTGGTCTTTAGCGTAGATTCAACTGTTTTCTTAAAATCGTCTTGACTTTTTTTATAAGAATCAATCCAATTAACAAATGTTTTTTTACTGTCATTTGGAAGGAAGTCAGCTTTATCTAGTAAGCCAGAAAGTAATTTTTCACCTTGTTCTGGAAGCTTAGATACAGCTCCGAAGGTCATATCAAATGTGGCTTTTTGCAAATCAATGATTTGTTTTACTAAATCCTTTGGATCCATAAGCAGGACTCTCTATGCGATGTGAAGGATAGCTTTTGCGTATTCTTAAGGAAAGCTCTTTTGTCTATTATAATGGGGGACTGAGGAGTATTATTGATGCCCATGTCATGTATGTCAAGAAAAAAAGCAATAAAAGCTATTGCTTTCATTAGCTTTCCTGTTATAAACTAAAGGATTGCCCTTAAAACAAGACTTATTGATCATCTTGTTCATCAAAATAGTGATATGCTAAGCGAAAACCTTCTTCAACAACTTGTTTAAATTCATCTTGTCCATGTTTGTAAGCGTCAATCCATTGTTGAAAGGCTTGTTTTCCTTCTTTAGGTAGTCCTGTTTTTTCAAGTAGCTTTTGAATTAATTGTTCACTTTGAGCTTGAAAGGTTCCAAATGCACCAAATGTTGTATCAAATGTTGCTTTTTGCATTTGAATCATGTGCTTAATTAATTCTTTGGGCTTTAATCCTGTTTTTAAAGAAGTTTCAATCGTCTTTCTAAAATCAATATGACCTTTTTTATACATATCAATCCAAACTTGTATTTTTTTACGACCATCTTCAGGTAAGAATTCAGTTTTTTCAAGTAAACTGCTAATTAGTTTTTCACCTTGTTCTGGAAGTCTAGAAACTGCTCCAAAAGTCATATCAAATGTAGCTTTTTGTAAGTCAATAATTTGTTTAATAAAGTCTTTCGGTTCCATTATGAATACTCCAAAAATGTCGTATAGAGGTCAGTAACTATTAAGATCTAAATTATTCGTGCTCTTCTTTAGATTGTCAAAGCGTTTTCCTACAAGTTTTTTT
>JBNMNM010000018.1:0-18943 GCA_051275585.1 bacterium
CGTTTTTTTTTAGAAGAGAATAGTTACCATCCATTATCCCTCATTTTCTCTAAACGTTTTGGAAAATATATCTTTAATCATAAAGATCCAAAAGTTCGTGAGGAACTTCCTGGAAGTAAAGAATATCTAACAAAAACCCTATCCATTATTCAAAAAAAGCTCAAAGTTGGCGGAAGAATCATTAGTTTTGTTGTAGATCGCAAGAGAGCTGAGTTTTTAAGTAGAAGATCTATTTTCTCTGAATTCAAAGTAGAAGAGTTTTTTTCGATTGGTCCACGAATGGGATTGATGGTTCTACGAAGACAAAACTGACAAAAAAAAATAAAAACTGATATGGAAGTCATCAACTTGCAAATTTTTCGATTTTCATACCGAAAGTACTTGATTAGTAAGAATATCTTTTGTTAGTTTGGTGGTTCATCCCACAGCTTAAAGGATACAAGTTATCTGGAAGAGTATATAACTCTTTCAAAAAAATAAAATATACAAAGGTTTTTATTCTGATCAGAATTTAATTCTGGTTTTTTTCTTTTACTGAAAAATTAAAAACATCAAAGAGGAGATATATGGGCGAAACTTATGGCTTAGATAAGTTAGGACTTCACAACATTGGGAAAGTTTTTCGAAATCTTCCAGTTGAAAGACTTATCGAACATGAATTAGCTAATGGAGAAGTTGTAATTGGGCAGAATGGTGCCACAATGGTTACAACTGGTAAATTTACTGGTCGATCTCCAAAAGACAAATTTTTTGTTGATGAGCCTGGGTCAAGTGAAAACATGTGGTGGGGGCCTGTAAACTCTAAAATTACGGCTGAAAACTTTGATGCTCTTTATGATAAAGTAAAAGAAGCTCTTTCTGATGAAGATCTTTACATGTTTGATGGGTACTGTGGTGCTGATAAAGAAAACGAACTTCCAGTTCGAATTATCACAAAAAAAGCATGGCATGCACATTTTGTAAACAACATGTTCATTGTTCCAGAAAAAGAAGATTTAGAGGGATTTGAGCCTGGTTTCACAATTTTAAATGCTAGTGGAAGTGGATACTTCGAAAAGGAATTCGAAAAATACGGATTAAACAGTGAAGTTTTTGTAATCTTCAACCTTGCTAAAAAGTTCGCAATCATTGCTGGAACTGAGTACGGTGGAGAGATGAAAAAAGGAATCTTCTCTGTAATGAACTACCTTCTTCCATTAAAAGGAATTATGCCTATGCATTGTTCTGCTAATATTGGAAAAGATGGTGATGTTGCTTTATTCTTTGGTCTTTCTGGAACTGGAAAAACAACTCTTTCTACTGATCCAGAACGTCCTTTAATTGGTGATGATGAGCATGGCTGGTCTGACAACGGAGTATTTAACTTCGAAGGTGGATGTTATGCAAAAACAATTGATCTAGATAAAAACACAGAACCAGATATCTGGAATGCAATCAGACATGGTGCAATTCTAGAGAATGTAGTTTACGACGAAGAAACCCGAGTAGTTGATTATTCAGACAAATCAATTACAGAAAATACTCGTGTTTCTTACCCATTAGATCACATCGAAAACTCTGTTTCTCCAAGTATTGGTGGACAACCTAAAAACATCATCTTCCTTACTGCTGATGCTTTTGGTGTAATTCCTCCAGTATCTCGACTTACTCCTGAGCAAGCTAGTTACCAGTTTTTAAACGGGTACACTGCTAAAGTTGCAGGAACTGAGCGTGGAGTTACTGAGCCACAAGCAACTTTCTCAACTTGCTTTGGTGGACCTTTCATGACTCTTCGACCAAAAGTTTATGGAGAACTTTTAGCGAAAAGAATGAAAGAGCAAAATGTTAACGCATACCTAGTAAACACTGGATGGACTGGTGGTCCTTACGGAGTTGGTAAGCGAATGAACTTACCAGATACTCGTGCTATGATTACAGCAATTCTTAATGGTTCCATTGAGAATTCTGAATTCGTAACTGATGAAGTATTTGGATATGAATTTCCAACTACTCTTGAAGGTGTTGATAGCAAAGTTCTTAATCCAAGAAATACTTGGCCAAATGTTGAAGATTACGACAAAAAACGAATTGAACTTGCTAAAATGTTCCAAGAAAATTTCAAAATTTATGCAGCAGATGCTCCAGAACTTGAAGCAGCTGGTCCAAAAATTTAATAATAAAAAACTTTTTATAAGTTAATTTATTATTCTGTTTGATCAAAGCGGAAGCAAGCAAAGTCTTGTTTCCGCTTTTTTTATGCCTAGAGAAAAGGAAATACGATGAAAATCCAAAACTTGTTATTGATTACAGGAAATCAAGGAAAGGCAAAAGAATTCCAAGAACTGCTAACTATTGAAGGTTTGACGATTCATTATCAATCACTAGATCTTCATGAAATTCAAAGTATTGATTTATTAGAAGTCGGACGAATCAAAACAGAAATGGCCATTAAGCTTTGTCCTGATAAAGAAAAATATGATGCAGTTCTAACTGATGATACAGGACTATCATGTAATGCTTTGAATGGTTTACCTGGTCCATTCATAAAATTCTTTTTGGATTCAGTAAAAGTTCAAGGAATTTTAGAGATGCTAAAAGGCAAAGACAACACAACAACAGCTCAATGTGTTTTAAGTTTAGGACTTGTCAAAACAGGTGAGGTTATTCAGTTTGAGGGAAACGTTTTAGGAGAACTCATTGAACCTAGAGGTGAGCATGGCTTCGGTTGGGATCCTTCCTTTTTACCAAAAGGAGAGCAACAAACCTATGCTGAAATGAGTTCAGAACAAAAACAACTGATTAGCCATCGAGCATTAGCTTCTCAAAAATTAAAAGAGTGGATTATGCAAGATTAAATTATTTAGTCTTCAAACCAAAAAGTATTATGGGAAAACAATTTTCTGAAATTTCAGTTACATCACAAGAGTTTATTAAGAACCAACAAATTTTTTTTGTAGCAACAGCAACTCATGATAGCCGAGTTAATTTATCTCCAAAAGGAATGGATTCATTCCGAGTCATAGATAAAAATCGTATCATTTGGCTTAATGTCACAGGAAGTGGAAATGAAACCGCAGCCCATTTGCTTGAAAATAACCGAATGACTGTTATGTTTTGTGCATTTGAAGGAAAACCCATGATTCTTCGTTTATATGGAACAGCCAAAGCAATCCATGAACGAGATCCAAAGTGGAAGGAACTAATTACTAAATTTCCAGAAACATCAGGAAAACGACAAATTTTTGATATGAATGTTGATTTAGTTCAGACTTCTTGTGGAATGTCTGTTCCATTTTTTGAATATCAAGAAGAAAGAAGTGACTTAAGTAATTGGGCAGAAAAAAAAGGAAAAGAAGGAATTCAAGAATATTGGGAAAAAAATAATCAAACTAGTTTAGATGGAAAACCAACCAACATTTTTTCAGACTAGACAAAAAAAGGGATGAACTCACTAATAAAGATCATCCCCCTGAAAAATTACTCAATCAAAATAAAATGCTTTCCTAAAAGCTTTTCCTGCTCATTTTTAAAATATTCTTTTCCAAGTTTTTCCATTTTTCTTGCAAACTTTTTTTGGTCTTTTAAACTTGGTAATTTAACTTTCATCTTCCTTACCTTATATTTGTATATAAGGTATATATGAAAATAATACTCCTTACCCAAAAAAACAGACTGAAACCGAATTCTACTGAACTCGACATTATTCAAAAACTGGCTTACCACTCTGCCAGATTGTATAATGTTGGGCTGTACTCGGTTCGGCAATTCTTTTTTGCGAATGATTCCTACTTGAATTATTCCAAGAATTACCACTGTTGTAAGGATAACGAAAACTATAAATTACTTCTTTCAGATTCAGCTCAACAGACATTACGAGTGGTTGAACAGGATATGAAATCCTTCCTTGCTCTTCTTCGTATGAAGAAAGCTGGGAAGTATTCCGAAAAAATACACCTTCCAAGATATAAGAAAAAAGAAGGCTATACAACGATCTTAGTTCAAGGCCGTTCTGCTCGAATCCGAAATGGATTTGTCCACGTTGGGCTCTCAAAAGGCTTCAAAGAAGAGTACAAAACTTCAGTCAAGGAATTAGTATTCAAACTTCCCAAAAATCTAGTAAAACTTGGGATTACAGACCTTCAAGAACTTAGAATCCTTCCACATTTTGGAGGAAAGGAATTCAGCATTGAGTTTGTTTACAAAAAAGAGATTACATCCTTGGATCTAAACAAATCAAATTTTCTACTGTTTGTGCATTGTGAAGATCTAAAAAAAAATATTCAACTTGTTTTGTCACTTTTGTTAAAAAGTAGATTTCAAAATAAGTTTCAAAAAAAATATTGTGTATAAAAAATTAATTTTTAAGTTAATTTATTTTACATGATCAAAAAGCCTATTATCTAATATTTTCCAAATCTTTTTTCAAAAAAATATATTCCTTTCTCAAAAAAATGGGAAAGAATACTCAAAAATCAAACGACCTTCTCACTTCCTTGAAATCACTAAAAAATAGTAATTATAATTATGCTGAAGGCTTTATTTTATTAAGTTTGCGAGATATTGCTTATTTATTTGATTCTTAAAGAATAATTGTATAGGTTGCTCTATCTTTCTGAGAACTACGCAGAAGTCTCTCATCCTTTGATTTATAATGGCTGAAGACTTCTAATTAAATTGCAAAATTATTTTATCTTAAGCCCTGAGAACTGAGGGTTTGTTGAAATATTTTCTTTTTTTCAATGCTCTATTTTACAAGAAAACAACAACCGTTAGTTAATCTGCTGATATTATTAGAATTTAATACTTCTGCGTAGTTCTCAGTATCTTTGTATTTATCTCTGTTAGATATTTAATTATCCTACTTGATAGATATATTAAATAGTTTTTATTTTTAATAAACAATTACAACATGTTCTTAAAGAAAATATTTTTTATTAGCCTCTTTTTAAGCTTTTTTTGGAACAATGGAATTGTATATGCTCAAAAAAAATGTTTTGTCGTAACTTCTTATCATCAAGGATATGAATGGCAGGATAATTTAGTTCAAGCAGTGAGGTCTACACTTGATCAAAAATGTGTTATTAAACAATTTAATATGGATAGTAAACGTTATCCTGATCCTGCATATATAAAAAAACAGGCATTACTTGCAAAAAAAATTATTGAAGAATGGAAACCTGACGTTTTAATTGTAACTGATGATAATGCTTCAAAGTATCTAGTAAAACCATATTTTAAAAATAAAACAATCCCTATTGTATTCTGCGGTGTGAACTGGACTGTAAAAGAATATGGTTATCCATACTCAAATGCGACAGGAATGGTTGAGATTGATCCAATCCGACCTTTAATAAAACAAATAAAACGAATTCTTCCTTTTGTTCGTCATGGTGCATGTCTAAGTAATGACCGACTTTCAGCTAGAAAAGCATGTACTCGATTTCAATTATTTTTCAGAAAATTTGGTATTGATATACAAAATATTTTTGTAAAAAAAATGTCTAATTTTGAAGCAAAATATAAACAGTCACAAACTAAAGAGTTTGTGATTTTTTATAACTATGCTGGAATTCAAAATTGGAATTCAGAAAAAGCAAAAAATATTACATTACGACATACAAAAAAACTAACAACATCAACACTCGATTTCATGAGCAAATATGTTGTTTTGACTGTTAGTAAACTTGCGGAAGAACAAGGCGAGTTTGCAGGAAAAGTTGCAGTAAAAATTTTAGAAGGTTATCAACCAAATGACTTTCAAATAATTGCGAATCATCGTTGGAATTTATATCTTAATGAAGAACTACTTCAAAAAGTAGCAATTCATTTTCCACTAGATCTCTATAAAAAATCTGAAAAGGTTAAGTAATCCAGAGCTATGATTCGTTACTTATTTTTAAAAATCATTAATTCTATATTTGCTGCTTTTGTTGTAGGCGGATTAGCAACTACAATTCTATTGCTATCTGCTTGGCGGTTTATCCTTGTCCAAGAAAATCAAACTTTTGGATTTGAATCTGGAATTGTAAAAGAAGCAGTATTAAAAAGTGTGAATGCAAGTGAAGCTGTGGCTCAAAGTATTCAAGCCTTTTTTCATTCATCTTCAACAATCGATGAAGATCAATTTTATGTATTCTCACAAGAAATCCTATCTCGTTATAATTTCATTCGTTCTGTAACATATTATCCCAGAATTAATGCCAAACAACGAAATGAATTTGAACAGGAACAAAGAGATTTTGGATATCCTGTTTTTCGAATTTTTGAATTAGATTATCGAGGGAAAAAAACATCCGTAAATCGTCCTTATTACTTTCCTTTGCTTTATAGAGAACCTTTTCTTGTTGAAGAAACAGGATTGATTGGGCTTGATATCCTAACTCGTTCTGAATTTTCTAGAGTTCTTCAAGAAGCAATTTTAAAGAATAAGCCTACACCTTCAGCACTTGTAAAATTAAAGCAGAAAAAAGGACATATTTACGAGCTTTTTGTTCCACTTTATGAGGGAAAGCATCCTCCTATTAGTCGAGGAAATCGTTTAAAACAAGTAAATGGTCTTATTTCTCTTACAATTGATCCAAAAGCTATTTTCCAACAAAAAGGAATTTTAGACAATGAACTCAATATACGTTTTGATGTAGCTTCAGTTGCTCATGAATATGTTCCAGAACAAATTTTTACTCATGACAGTACATCTCAAAAAATGGGTATTCCAATACCATTCAAAACATTCTCAACTTTATTAAGAGAACAGGAGTTCCAACTAGTTGTTTCAAGAAATTTAACCTTGTCTGATATTCAACTTGGTACTTTATTTGGAGCTATTGGAATTGGAGTCTTATTCACATTTGGATTGCTTCTTATTGTAAGCCGATCTCGTGATTTAAAGAAAACAAATACAAGTTTGTTGGAAGCCCAAAATGAGTTAAATCAAGTTTATCAACAGGTAAAAAATCAGAATATAACGCTACAGGAAGTAAATCACTCAATTGGAAGATTTGTTCCCGTTGATTTCCTAGATTTTTTAGATAAAAAGAGTATTACAGATGTGCAGTTAGGCGATTTTACTGAAAAAACAATGTCCATTTTATTTTCAGATCTTCGCTCTTTTACTTCGATCTCAGAAGGGATGACTCCAGAAGAAAATTTTAAATTTTTAAATCAATATCTAAGTCAAATGGGACCTTTGATTCGTAAAAATCATGGTTTTATTGATAAATATATTGGTGATGCTATTATGGCTCTTTTTGCAGAGGATGCGGATCATGCTGTAATTGCAGGTGTTGAAATGCTTCATAACCTAAATGAATACAATGAATTTAGAATAAAAAAAGGGTTACCATCAATTCACATGGGAATTGGAATTCATCGGGGTTCATTAATTTTAGGAACCATTGGTGAACAGAATCGAATGGAAACAACAGTGATTAGTGATACTGTAAATTTGGCTTCACGACTTGAAGGAATGACTAAAATTTATGATGTTCCTCTACTAATTAGTGATACAATGTTAAAAAGTCTAAAACGACCAAATCAATTATCAACTCGAGTTATTGATTGTGTTCAAGCAATGGGTACCAAAAAACCAGTCACTATTTATGAAGTATATAATGCTTCTAGCCCTGAAATATTTGAGAAAAAGTCAATCATACAACCAATTTTTGAACAAGGATTCTATTGTTATCAAATTAAAGAGTTCAAAGAAGCCAAACGTTTTTTTGAGAAATGTATCAGCATTTTTCCAGAGGATCGTGTTAGTCAAATTCATTTAAAACGTTGCAATAATATATTGCATCAAGAACTGGCAGTTGGCTGGAACGGAATTGCTCAATTAAATATGAAGTAAAGTATTAAGTTTTGCTTGAGTTCTTCTATAGATAAAGGGCAAGATCAATAATAAATTTTGACCCTTTTCTTTAAAAGCACACTTTTTAAATGTAGAACTATGGACAATATTCAATTTGCTCTTGTTGACGATGAAATCCTAAATTGCTTTCCTATCATGTCCTTGCTTCGTCCTCACCTAGCAAAAAATGTTTTCCTCGAAAAAGTCAAAAAGCAACAAAATTTATGTAATTACCATCTGGCTTATATTGAAAATGAAGAAGAAATTATCCAAGCTGTTGTTGGATTTAGATTTTCAGAAGGGCTTGCTTGGGGAAAATTTGTTTACATTGATGACCTTGTCACTGATCCAGATAAACGATCTAAAGGATATGGTGCGAAACTAATTGATTGGGTTATTCTTTTTGCCAAAGAACATGAATGTGATGAAATTCATTTAGACTCAGGTGTACAACGATTTGATGCACACCGATTTTACTTACAAAAACGATTTGCTATTAAAAGTCATCATTTTTCAATCAATTTGAAGTAACCTATCAGGCCTTTATTTTTGCTTTGGTACGTCAACACTTTGTCCATCTTGCACAGCAATAACATCAGAATGAATTTGCTGAGCTTCATCAACGAATGGCTGAATTTCAAGATAGCGTTGAGAAAAATGGGTCAATACAAGTCGCTTAGCTTGTGCTTGACTCGCAATTTGAGCGGCATGTTTTGCTGTTAAATGCCCATTATTAATTGCATCTTTTTCTTCTGTGGTGAGATATGTCGATTCACACACTAATAAATCAGCTTCTTTTGCTAAATCAATTGCAGATTGGCAGTATCGAGTATCCATTACAAAAGCCATTGATTGACCTTTTTTAACAACTCCAACATCAGCAACAGTAATCATTTCTCCTTCTAACTCAACACTTCCATTTTGTTTTAGTTGTCCTACAATCGCACCTTTTAAACCATATTCTTTTAGTTTTTCAGGAAGAAAAGTATAACTATCTTTTTCTTGAATTCGATAACCCCAAGAATCAACAGAATGATCAAGTTTTTTGGTTGTAATTGTAATTTTGTCATCTTTGAAAATAACTCCTTCTTCAGAGAAAGGACATTCTTCAATCTTTGCAACATTATAAAAAATAGAAGAATTTCTTAAATGATGAACATATTCTTTTCCTGATTCTGGATAGTAAATTTGAACAGTATGTTCAACTTGATCTAAAGAAATCCTTTGAATGATTCCAGCTAAACCTAAACAGTGATCCCCATGAAAATGGGTAATAAAAATTTTATGGATTTTAGATACAGAAAGATTTGCATAAATCATCTGTCGTTGGGTTCCTTCACCAGGATCAAATAAGAAACCTTGCTGATCCCAACGTAAATAATAACCATTATGATTTCGTTCTCTTGTAGGAACTTGGCTTGCTGTTCCTAATGCAATAAAGTGTCGTCCAGACATTATTTGATCAAGTAAGTGGTTGAGGAAAGTGACTTAAAAGTGAATTTATTTTTTGTTAAGAACTTCAATGAAGTCATCATTTTATAAAGTGCAATTGATTTAGTTCTCTTTTTTGTATTAAAAGTAGCTACAAATCAAATTTAAAAATAACCTCTTATCTTTTAGAAAAACTATGACAAAAATCGAATTCTTTTTTGATATAGTAAGTCCATATAGCTATGTTTTATCAACACAAATCGAAAAACTAGCAGATAAATATCCTGTTGAAATTGAGTGGAGACCCTTTTTTTTAGGTGGTCTCTTTAAAACAGTTGGAAATCAATCACCAATAGCTCAGCCTTTAAAAGCCAAATTTCTTTTTAATGATCTAAAAAGAATTGGAGCATATTATCAAATTCCATTTACATTTCCAAAGCAATTTCCAAGCAATACAATCACAATTATGAGAGTGTTGTGTATGTTGGAAAATAAAGAAATTTCTGATTTTGCAAAGAAATTTTTTCAACTATATTGGGGTGAAGGGCAAGATACATCAGGTTCATCTATTCTTGAATCTATTTTAGGAAAAGAAAATTTAGCTTTAGCAAAAACAGATGAAGCAAAAGAAAAATTAAAAACAGTTACTCAAGAAGCTGCTGATCGTGGAGCTTTTGGAGCACCAACTATTTTTATTAATGATCAAATGTATTTTGGATCTGACCGTCTATTTTTAATTGAAGATTATTTATCTCAACTCAACTAGGTAAAATTTTTATTTGATTATTAATCCTCAATAATTCAAAAAATAAATTGGGTAAAAAATTATCTCCTTCTAAAAAGGAAGGAGAAATAATTTTATAAACTATTTTTAAACAAGCTCTCAAAGATTAAAAGGTTATTTACATATTATAAAAAACTGTGATCATGTGCTATACTGATATGGATTTATGCAAGAGGTATTTTTATCGAAAAAGTATAGATATCTAATATTATTAATATACTAAAGAGGCTTAATGTTGAAATCTCTTACGGCTAGAACCAAAATTATTATTTTAGGAACACTTACAGTTCTTATTACAGTGATCACACTAACTGGATATAATATATATTCTATTATAAAAAATTCAGAATATGAGATAAAAGAATACACAAAACAAGCACTCCAATCTAAAAAACAAGCACTTAAAAATATAGTTGATATTAGCTTTTCTACAGTCCAATTTGCATACAATCGTACAACTCAAAGAGATCAAATTCGAAAGGAAGTTGAATTAGCCTTAAAAGAGAGAATTTCCACATTTTTAAAGTCAATAAAACATCGCTACTATCGTGCTTTACTAGATAAAAATCCAGAATACGCAATAAAAAGATTGAAGTTAGAAACATTAAGTTTTTTTAAGAAGTATCGCTTTGGAAAAAATGGACAAGGATATATTTGGATTCACCAATATAAGCAATCTGATCCAGATCATCCAGTAATGCTTATGCATCCAACAGTACCTCGTTTGAATGGAAAAGATATCTCTGATTATCGATATCCAAATGGCTTCCAAAAAGGGAATGTTGTTTATGCTGAAGGAGTAAAAGGAAAAGTTCCTTTTTTTGTTCAAATGAATCGTCTTGTTCAAAAAAAAGGAGAAGGACTTATTGCTTATCAATGGCCAATGCCTCGATCACGAGGAGAAAGAGATTATGAAGGAAAAGTAGGCTATGTGAAAATTTTTCATCCTTGGGGTTGGGTATTTGGGACAGGTGCATATTTAAGTACAGTACAAAAAGAGGTAAAAAGTAAAGTTGGTGAAACAATCAGACAGTTTAAATATGGTTCTAACAAAAACAACTATGTGTGGGTTCATTCTTTAAGAAAAAGAAAAAATCAAATTTTTATGATTTCTCATCCAATAACAAGTTTACATAAAAAAACAGTTGATGAATTAAGATATCAATCAGGAGAAAAAAAAGGGCAGCTCGTTCTTGCAACATCCAATCAAAGTAATAAAAAATTACCTGTTTTTGAGTTAATGAACCATTTAGCAAGAACAAAAGGAGAAGGTTATGTTAAATATCAATGGCATAAATCATATCTAGATTTATCATCTCGTCAAAAAAATATAAAATTAGAAACAAAACTAAGTTATGTCCGTTTATTTAAAAAATGGAACTGGGTTGTTGGAACTGGAACTTTTATTACAGATATTGAAAAACAAAAAAAAATTAAAATTCAGGCTGTTCAAAAAGAAATTCAACATCAAATTATTGTTGCTACTCTAATCAGCCTAGTGATTACTGTTATTAGTATATTTTTAATGTATTTTATGAGTGGAGTCTTAGTTAAGCCAATTAAAGAGACTATTTTAGTTCTTCAAGATATTGCAGAAGGTGAGGGTGACTTAACCAAGCGTTTGGAAGAAAATACTCGTGATGAAACGGCTGAAATGGCAAGATGGTTTAATGTATTTACTGATAAAATCGCATCTATGATTATTGATATAAAAACACAGTTCAGTGATTTAAATGGTTCATCAGAAGAATTATCTAGTGTTTCTGATATGATTTTAAAAAATTCTGATGATATTTCCCAACGAGTAAAACAGGAGTCAATGGCATTAACAGAATCAGCAAGTATGCTCACAGAAATCACTCAAAATACGAGATCCATTGCAATACAAATTCGGAACATGAATGAAAAAGCTGAAATTGTAGAGAATGACGCAATTCAAGGAAAAAACTCTATTGAACAAGCAATTAATAGTATTAGTTTAATTGAGCAAAGTAGCCAAAAAATTTCAGGAATTGCCTCTGTAATTACTGAGATTGCAAATCAAACAAATTTACTCTCTTTAAATGCAGCTATTGAAGCAGCAAAAGCTGGAGAAAATGGGAAAGGATTCTCTGTTGTTGCTGATGAAGTTCGTAGTCTTGCTGAAAGAAGTAACTCCTCTGCGGAAGAAATTCGAAACTTGATTAACCAAAGTAATAAAGAAGTTAATGAAGGAGCAATTGTCATTAATGCTGTTGGAGAAAATTTTCACCGCATTTTAGATTTATTCTCAACAATTTCTCAGGGGATGAAAGAAATTGCATTAAATATTACTGAGCAAGAGCGAGGAGCAGAAGAAATTACAAAAGGAGTTGATGATGTATCAGAGATGAGTAGTCGCAATGCTGAGTCCCTTAATGACTTTAATGGTGTTATCCAAAAAATCGTTCTTACAAGTGATAAGTTAACAAAAATTACAACTAATTTAGAAAGTGTGATTAACCAATTTAAAATTTAGTGATTATTTCTATTATTAGAATAATATTGATATGAGCTAGTAATACAAAATTGTATCTTCTCAAGCTTAATTATCCATAAGGTTTTCTTTATTCGCTGAGTTAACATGTAAGCAAGGCTAAGTAAGAAGATCACTTTTATTAAATAGTTTAATGATAAATTTTTACACAACTTTGTAGGTTTTAAATCGAATAATTTCAGAAGGCCATTGATCAAACTTTTCTTGGCTTAAATCTAAAGCTAAAACTTTATCAGGTTCTTTTAATGCTTCTTCTAAAGATGTATAAACTTTATGATCCATAATATATTCTTGTAAAATTGATTTTAAAAAATTCAATGTTAAATTATTCAATTAACTGAAAATAAGTATTTCTGATTTAAAAATATTTTGATTAGTAACTTCTAAAGTATGAGAATACTCAATATAGGCCTTAGAAAAAATTAAAATAGATTCCATATCAAATTTGATTAAGATAAGAACCAATTAATTTTTTAATACTTGAAAAATTAACTTTACTGTTCATTCTTCCTCTACCTACGTGCTGTACTTAGGACACATCTTTTTAAAATGCTGATTTTACTGAATTTTAAGAACTGCCGATTTAATGCTCTTTAATGAGGCGGTATCAACAAAATCAATCACTTAAAAAATCTAATTTTCTCATAATTGAGATGTGTCCTAAGTATAGCCTTCAGATCGGGGTAGTTTACAATTAGACTCTGATTTTAAGAAAAAATTGAGTTATAATGACACAAAATCAGGCACCTAAAAGAGATCCACCACAAACACGAATTACTTGACCAGTAATTCCACAAGAATTTGGTGTTGCAAGAAAAGTAATTGCTTGGCCTACATCTTCTGGTTGTCCGCCTTGATTTAGGTTGTTTAGTCTTCTTCCTATTTCACGAATTGCAAAAGGAATTGCTGCGGTCATTTGAGTTTCAATAAATCCTGGAGCAATTGCATTTACAGTAATTCCTCTCTCAGCAACTTGTTTTGAAAGATGTTGGACAAATCCAATAATTCCAGATTTAGAAGCCGCATAATTTGTTTGCCCCATATTTCCCGCAATTCCAGCGATCGAAGAAAGACAAATGATTCTTCCATTATCACGCAAAACACCATCAAGCAAAGCAGAGGTTACTCGATTAACAGCACCTAGATTAACATCAAGAGTTTGATTCCAAATAGAACGACTCATTCGGGCTAAAGTCTTATCTCTTGTAATTCCTGCATTATGAACAACAACATCAACTCCTTGATGATTATATTTCAGATATTTAGCTATTTTTGAGGGTGCTTGTTCTTCTGTAATATCCAGTAGTAGAGCTTCACCATTCAGTTCATTTGCTAACTTCGAGGCCATTTCTCCATCTTCTGGACGATCCAAAATAATAACTTTTGCACCTTCTGATGCTAAAATACGAGCAGTCGCAGCACCAATTCCTCTTGCAGCTCCTGTTACGAGGGCTACTTTCTGATCTAAGGGAGAAGTCCAAGAAGTATTTTTAGTTGGTGCTTTTTCTGCTGGATTAATGCGAATTGGTTGTCCAGTAATATAAGCAGACTTTTGAGATAGAAAAAAACGTAAAGGAGAACTTAGTCTAGATTCTGCTTGATCTTCCACATAAAAAAGTTGAGCAGTGCCTCCTTTTTTTCCAACTTCTTTAGCAATACTACGTGTAAATCCATTTAGTGCATATTGAGCTGAGGATGATTCTATTGAAGTCTGTTGCTCAGGTGGACGACCTAGAACAATGATTCGTCCACAATTAGAAAGATTCCTAATCAATGGATGAAAAAAGTCATGAAGTTGGCTTAAATCTTCAATATTTTCAAGGCTAGTAGCATCAAAAATCAGTGCATCAAACTGGATATTCTGCGAAACATCCAACAAGTGAGTTTTTGTTCCATAAACTTCTCCTGATTGTTGAAAAACTTTTGTAACTTCCTCTTGATCATTAATGTAAGAAATTGCTCCAGCCTCTGACAGAGTATCAGCTAGAACTTTAACCAAAAAACTTTTTGAAGTTGTATAAAGAGCAATGTTTTTATCAGCCAGTACTTTTGTTGTGCAAGGCTCTTGTGTTCGTTTTAGAATCTGTGGCATTGGAATGGGTAAACCCAAGTTCTGGATTAGTTTTTTTGCTCTGGAATTATTACTGAGGTTTAGAAGAAAATCATTCATTCACGATACTCTTGTTTAGTTTTATAAATTATTAGTTTATTGATTGTTCTTTTTGGATTTTAGTGATTCTTTCTGGAAGCTTTTTCCAATATTCATCACCTTCTGTAATTCCTTCACTGGAAATGATCCATAAAATAGGACAACGGCAAGGATCACTTGGTGGTGGGGCATAACCATCAGTAAAATAGATAATAGCATCTACTCTGACTTTTTCATTGGCATAACGAATTGGAGGAGTAAAATTCGTTCCTCCACCTCCTTCTACATCTTGAGGAATATCGCCTTTGAAAAGATAACTACGAGTAATTTCTGTATCACATTCAACAACAAAAATTTCAGCTCCTCGACGATGGATATGATAAACTTCTTGGAAAAATTCAGTTAGTTCATCAATATCAACACTGCCAGATGTATCAATTGCAATTAGAAGTTTTTGCTGATTACAAATTTTAGTTCCTGGCGTTGTTCCATAACGTTTTGATGGTCTTCTTAGTGTATTTCTAACATAAGTTCTTCGAGCTGTTTCTCCAAACATTCGTAGAATTCTTTTCCAATTTACTTTTGGTTTTCGAGAATATTCAAACTCTTTTAAGTAGATTTGTAAATCACTTGGAAGGTTTCCAAAATCTTTGACATTGGTTTTTTCAATCGCATTTTGAAGTGATCGATCAATTGCATCTTCAACAATTCTTTGGCTTGCACTTCCACTTTTTTTAAATTTATCCCAAAGTTGATGTTTTTGTTGTTCTTGATGATCTTCTTCTAGGCAAGAAACAAGCTGTCTATAGAGTTTTTCTTTGTTTGATAAATTATCTTCATTTTCTGATTCTTGATCTTCACTATTTTTGCTTCCTGATCCCTGATCTTCACTATTTTTAGTTCCTGATCCCTGATCTTCACTATTTTTATTTGATGAAAACGGTTTATTTTCCTGAAAAAAATCTAATAATTTATTATAATAATAATTAACTGTTTGATTTCTATCTAACTTCAACTCTGAAAACATCGAAAGAGTCATTCCTCCTTCTGGTAATTGTTTTGGATCAATGTATTGGTTGACCACTAAATCAGCAGCAATATTAGATAATCGTTTATGTTTGAAATCATTAATTCGAAAAACATGCTTCAATACTAAGTGAAGGATTTTATGTTTAAGTACTCCGTTTCGATGATCGAGAGTAAGCTCTTTCCAAAATTCAGGATTGATATACAAAATCATACTATTATCTTCGCTTCCTACGGCCATTGTAGGAATCCGATTGGAAACAGAGCGTAGTAATCCTGAAAAGAAATGACCATAAAATGGTTCTTTTAATAAAAAGCGAATTGTCGCCTTTGCAATTTCATCTTCTATCTGAGCCATAACGATTACATTTTTTGTAGTAATAGTTTTGCAATTTCTGGAGTTCGTAAAACGGCTGAAAGACTTGGATTAGCAGAGTCTACAAGGTCTTGAGCAATGGTCAAACGTAAATCATTTGGTAATAGATCCATTTTTAGAAAACTAACCAAATTTCCATTCTGTTTTTTTGTTAACTTCATTTTGTTCACAATAATATAATTTAATAATCGTGTACAAATCACAGCTAATGTATCAACTCGTTTAATATCCTGATTCACTTGGTCTGAAATTTTCTTTGCAGTTGTTGTGAAATTTTTTCCATCTAAAATTTCTTCAGGTGACACAATAGTAGAAAGATTCTGTTGTACAAAAGCCAGAAAACTTCCAACCGTTTCAGAATCCAAACAAGAATCCCCCAAAATCTTAACAAGATCGAGTTCCTTTTTTAAATCATCTATAGAGCCAATGCTTTCAAAAAATTGAACCATTGTTCGAGGTGTAGTTCGATCGCCTTGAACAGACTCAGGATATGCCAGAACAAAGTTAATTCCACGAGGATCAATTCCACTTTTTTCTGCCCACGCTGCCCACATTTTAGCATCAAACTCCATACTGATATGATGCATTCGAGTTAGCATTGCATTATCCATAGGAGTTACAGAGTAGTCTCCACCATCTGGATTCGCTGTTAAAACAATTTGCCATTTGGGAGGAAGTTTCCAACTTGTTAACTCAAAATTTTGCAACAGTTGCATGATTCCACGCAAGATTCGATCATCTGCACGATTTACATCATCAATCAGGAAAATTCCTGGGCCTTCTTCTTTTGGAACCCAATCAGGCGGAATTAAAACAGTTGTATCTTCTCCATTCTCTTTGGTTATAACTTTCGGCACTCCTGTTAGATCTCCCATTTCCTCAAACTGTGCAGGAGCAATATAGGTGAATCCCCAACCATTTTCTTTTGCTAATTCTTCAACTAGTTCTGTTTTTCCTACTCCGTATTTTCCCCAAATACAAAGTGGTGTTCTTTTTCTTCCTTTTTCTTCTGCAATTTCATTATTTTCAAATACATGTTGGAGAAAACTCCTCACCTCTTTGCTATTACACTTTGTCCCGTAGAATATATAATCAAATTTTTTAGCCATATTTTACTTTATGGATTTAGTTAAAATTCAAAAGTTGATAAAATGGATCATAGCGTAAATATAATTCTTCTACCTTAAAAATTAAATTTTGTTCAACTGGATCACTTTAATTGAATTAAATATTTATATAGCTTCAAATGAAATTTTTATATTCTTGTAAACTACTAGAAATAAATGCTTAAAGTAATTTAATGGGCTAAAAAATCTTAAAGTAAATATAGCTAAAAATTAATAGTTTTAAAGGAAGAAATTATGAAGGCAATCAATTATAGTAAATTTCGAGAAAATTTGAAGTCAACTATAGATCAGGTTTGTAACGACCACGAAGCAATCATCATTACAAGAAAAAATAGTGCTAACCTTGTTTTGGTTTCATATGAAGATTATAGTGCAATGGAGGAAACTTCGTATCTCCTAAAAAGTCCAAATAATGCTAAACGATTACAAGAAAGTGTTCAAAGTTTTTATGAAGGAAAAAACGACTCAAGAATTGATAAAGGATGAAAAATGATTGTAATTTTCATCCTTATAGATGGAATGATCACCTTTATTAGAAATCAAAAAGAACTGTGAATTATGAAGATAATCGTTGAAGTTCTTCTGTGGTAATTTCCTCTTTTTTTCGTCCTTCGAACCATTCTACTAAGACTTTTTGATAATGCTCAATTGCTGATTTTGATGACTCTGCTTGTTCGAAGATCTGTTTATTATTCTGAACAAAGAAATCGAGGCTTGGAACTTCTTCTGTGATATAAGCAGTCATACTTGATAAATCATATTCATAGTGTTCAAACATTGACTTAAACAGTGCCGCAATTTGGTAGGCTCTTTTATCTTCGTGTTTTGCTAAATAATTAGAAATGACTTGTTTATATTGCTCAGATCTTTTTTCTTTGAGTTTCTTTTTAGATTCTAATTTTTGATAATATAAAAACAATAATGAAAAAGAGATGAAGTAAGACCAACCTTTCTCAAAGTCGATAATCATCTTTGTTTTTTCTTCAGAATTATCATCAATACACTGAGCAAAAGAAAGCAATATATGACACGAATGCAATACATCTCGCAGTCCTTCTGTTCTAGCAGAAACCCAAGAGTATAATGATTTTAATTCAGCAAATCCTTTTGTATTTGCATATAACGTATTTGGATTTTGTGACATCTCTTGAAGAGACATTTGCAAACGTTGAGCAATTTCAAATAATTTTAGATAAATCGAATTGTCATATTGATTTGTAATTTTTTGGACTGCTTTTTCTGGTGGTAATCCTTTGTATGAATCATCTTTTTGCAGAACATTATGCCAAATCCATAAAGGAAATTGAGCTTTTTTTAATGCTTGGTTTTTATTTAGTTTTGCAGAACGAATTAAAAACTCTTTAATCCATCCATTTTTCTTCATTACATACATTCGTTCTTTAAGGCTCGCAGTTAACATTTGAGCCATATTTGGATCGAGCTTTTTTTCTAGAGAAATTCCTTCTAAATAACCTTTGTACTCTAAAAGTTCATCAACTGTATTTAAAAGATATTGAACTCTCTCTTCTAAAGCATAGAATACTGTCCAGTTTTCTTGTTTCTTTAAAAACTCAAAGTTTCGTTTTTCGTGAGGAAGAATAGTTCCAGTTTGTGGAAGAGTTCTAAAAATTGTTTTAAGTCCTTCATCTAAAAATAGACTGTGATCTTTTTGGAAGGATTTAATATGGTCTTCAAAAATAATTTTGAGTA
>JBNMNM010000019.1:0-18905 GCA_051275585.1 bacterium
GAAGAATTACTTCTTCAACTCGTACTTTTTGAAGGTAATGTCCAAAATCATGATTAAGAAGTTCAACACAAGAATACACTTTGGTATTAATACTCTCAGCAGTAATTGCTGTCATAATACTACGAGTATCTCTTGCTGTAATATCGTGACCTTGTTTTTGATCTGCTAAAACAATAATTTTTTGAGCATCTTTTAAGCCTGCTTGAATTAGAATCGTTTCATCAGTATGATCACCGCTAACATAATGAAAGTCTCGGATTGATTGAAATCTCCGTAATTCATTTACATCTTTTTGATTCATCTGATTTACAAGAACAATATCTCTTGATCGAAGTCCTTTATTTGCATGAATAACTCCACGAATTAAAGGCTCCATATCACTCCGCCAACCACAAATCAAAACATGATTTTTTAGTCCTGTAATGGGAACTAAACCGTCTGTTTTCTTTCGATTTCGATCAACTAATCCACTGGTAATTGCTCCTGTTAAGACCCCTGAAAAACCAATTCCAACAAAAATAATGGCAACAGCAGCAATTCGTCCACCCATTGAAGACGGATACATATCACCATAGCCTACAGTTGTAACGGTAACCAGCGAAAACCAAAGGGATGAAATAAATTCATTGAATGGACTTTTACTTCCTTGTTCTAACATCATCATTAAAAATGCTGCTGAATACAGAAAAGCAAAGAATACAACAAGAAACTGAAATATAGGGTGGTTTCGTAAACGATAGAACCAGTGACGTGGATGAAGTGATTCCAAAAAAGACTTCATTAAATTTCCTCAAACATAACCGTTAACCGAACCTATATTTAAGGTCAAAAAAAAACTACAAAATGCTATTACATTTTATAGTTTTTTTTCATCAGACTGTAAAAGGCAATATGATTAAATTGCGATAGGTCGGATTCTAAGAATAGCTGGATGGCTCTCAAGTGCTTGTAGCGTCTCTTCAGAGATTTCATCATCGATCATGATCAATGCAAATGCAGTTCCACCTTTTTCTTTTCGAGATAGTTCAAACTGGTTGATGTTCACACCATGTTGTCCAAGGATCATTCCAATGTGACCAATTACTCCAGGTGTATCATGATTTTCAAGAACAAGAATGTTACCTGCTGGTTTCACTTCAAAAACATAACCATTAAGATAACTTAAACGAATCTCTTCTTTTCCAAAAACCGTTCCACCAATAGTAAAAATCCCACCAGAACCTTTAATTTCAACACGAATTGCAGATTCATAGTCACTAAAATCTTTATCTTCTTGCTCTTTAAAGTTGAATCCTTTGTTTTCTGCAAGTTGCATTGCATTAACATAAGAAACACCTCCATCTTCAGAACCTTTTAAGAATCCCTTGATGTAAGAAATCTTAATTAGTGTCCAATCATCTTTTTCAAGTTTTCCTCGAAATAGAAAATCAAAGTGTTCAGGATTAAAATCCTTGCCTTCTTGAGAAAGAAATTGTTGAGAAAAACTTCCCAATTTTTCTGCAAGAACACTATATTTACTAACAAGAGAACCTTCAAGAACTCTCATTTTTGGAAGATTCACAGGAGTATTTACAATTTTTCCTTGTAATGCTTTTACTGTTTCTTCAGCAACTGTTTCACCAATTCGCTTTTGAGCTTCTAAAGTAGATGCTCCAATATGTGGAGTCATTACAACGCTTTCAAACTTCTTAAGAGGATGTTCTACTACAGGTTCAACATCCCAAGTATCAATTCCTGCACCTGCAATTTTTCCTGACTCTAATCCTTTTGCAAGTGCATCCTCATTAATAACACCACCACGAGCAGCATTAATAACAATTGCACCTTGCTTCATCATCTCAATTTCTTTTTCATCAATCATATTGATGGTACTTGCATTTTTAGGCACATGCAAAGTGATCACATCAGAGTTTTGTATTAACTCTTCATACTCTACTTTTTTCGCATGATGACTTCGGCAAATTTCTTCAGAAACATAAGGATCATAAACTAACAAATCACAATCAAATCCATGAAGAAATTTTGCAACTCGATGTCCTACATTTCCAAGACCAATAATTCCAACAGTCTTATTAAGAAGCTCTGTTCCTGTAAAATTATGTCGATTCCACTTGTTATCTGCCATGCTTTGATGAGCTGTAGTTAGGTTTCTAACAACAGCAAGAAGAAGAAGCACAGTAAGTTCAGCGGCAGAATTTGTATTCTTAGCAGGAGTATTAAATACTAAAATTCCTTTTTTAGTTGCATATTCAACATCAATATTTCCAATACCAACTGCGGCTCTAGCAATCACAGAGAGCTTTTTTCCATTGTCAATTAATTCTTGATCAATATCAGTTTCCGAGCGACTTAAAATACAGTCATACTCACCGATAATGCTTAGGATTTCTGCTCGTGGAAGATCAGGTTTATAATCAACTTGAAGTTCTTTTTCTTGTTTAAAACGATTGAGTGCAACGTCGTGCAGAGCACCCGTAATCAAAATCTTTTTCATGATATTTTTTAGAAATCAATTGAACTGGGGTCACGATGATAAAGGAAGAGAACTACGTTAGGAGGTAAGAATAAGCAAGTAGGAAGTCACAATCTGAGGAAACAGGTATTTTAGAAAAATACCTGCTTAGAGTAGGAGCTAATAGTTGACTGGAAGATCAACTTATTAGAATTTTAGACCAACATGAATTCGAAGACCATCAATAGAGTACTTTGTATCTGTTGTAGATTCATCAGTTCCTTTATCATCATTACTGATGCTAAAAGCATATAAACTGAAAGTCAGCCCTTTTTCAGGCACAAAAGAACCACCATATTGAGTTGTAATTTTTTCTTCAGTAGTTGCAACAGTAGAGCCACTTACATTTAGCTCAGAAAATTTTTCTGTCTTGTTAAGGTATGCAAAAACAAGGTCCCCAACTTTAACATCTGCACTCATTCGAGTAATTACTGTTTTTTGATGGTAGTTTACAGAGTTGGAACCACTTGCAGCTTCTGCAGAAGAAGATGATGATTTTTGAGAATACTCTGCACGAAATTGAGTAGAACCTGGTTTTCCTGATAAGAAACCAACACCAAAAACAGTATTTTGCCAGCTATTTTGAACATTATTTGTAGAGTCACCTGTTGTTTGATCTGTAACAGATTCAATACCACCAACAAAATGTAATGCTCCAAGACGATAGTTTAGAGTAACACCTGTTGTTTTCATGTCATCAGTATTTGTTAACTCAGTATCAGTTAATGTAACACCAACTCCAGCGGCCGTTGATACAGCAGTACTACTATAAGACTTAGTAGTAGTAGTTGGTTGTTTCTCTTGTTTATAACCAATCCCTATTGCAAGGTTTTCACTAAGATTATAACTTCCATATACATGCATTCGATGGAGTGTTGTTTCTTGTTCAATAGTACTACCATCTGCAACTATAGTCATTGTTGCTTCAGTTGCAAGAAGAGCTGTATGCCCATCATTAAGAAGTGACGCTTTTTTACCACCTTCATCTAATTCAGCTAATTGAGTTAAACCAGAAGTTAACCATGCTTCAAATGAAAATTTATCAGTTGTTGTTGAAAAAATTACAGAAGGTGTTGCAAATTTATTTGCGACTCCTAGTTTAATATCAGCAAGCTTATCACCTGTAGATACATTTGCATTTGTTAATGCAGCATTAGACACTAAGGAATTAGCAGCACCAAACTCACGAGTACCAGTTCCTGTTACTGTAATAAGGCCAACAACTGATCCTTCATCTCGTCGAGAGATTGCACTTGCAGACTCTGCACTCATCGTTGGATCAAAACTAGGTGTAACTACTTGTGCCTGAGCTGATCCTAGAGAAAGAATCAAAGCCATTAAAGTTAATAATAATCGTTTATACATATATACCCCCTGTGGTATATTTTTTGTGTCCTTAAAATAACTCCACAACTAACTTAACAACTCCCCATTTAGCTTTGTGGAATAAATAAAATCAAAAATCATCTTACTCCTCTCGCAAACATAGTGTAAGGAAGATATATGTAAGTATCGGTAGCATTTGGATAAACTTTAGAAAAAATTGTTTTTATTTTACATAAAAAAAACTTTCTTTTGTAAAAAGTTATAAGTTTGATAAGGTGTGTCTGGATTAGAGAATAAAAAGTTCTATTTATTATATTGATTGTTTTTTATTGTATGGTTTTTAATGACTAAAATGAGGTCGTTTTCAATGAATTTAGGAACAACAGTTCGTGCAAATGATTCTATAGCAAAACAATTGCTAACAGCTGTTTTTTCTATTTATTTTATTGTTGCAGTGACAGTTACCTTAATTCATATGAGTGTAGATTATATGAACGCAAAGGAAAAAATTATTGATAATTTAAGAGGCTTTCAAGAGACTTTTCAGGAGAGCTTATCAGGTGCAATTTGGAATATGGATGAGAGCCAAGTTAATGCTTTATTACTTGGAATCTTAAAAATCCCAACCATTGTAGGTGCTAAAATTTTGGATCAAGATGACTCTGAGTTACTTGCAGGTGCAGGTACTTATATTGATAGTCAAGGAAAGATTATTCTTAAACCACAAATTTTAGGGAAAGTTATTCGGAAAGCTCCTCAGACTAAAGCAAAATTATTTTCTTATCGATTTCCTGTAATGTATCGAGAACCTGGCGGAAGAAAAGTTCAGGTTGGATTTGTTACTTTTTATTCAAGTACAGATATTGTTTTTGCCCAAGTCAAAGTAAGCTTTTCTTTTATTATTATTAATTCTGTAATTAAAACAATTGCACTATGGATTATATTTTTAACATTTAGTCGCAAACTTCTTGGAATACCTCTATCAGCCTTAACTGAAGCGACTAGAAATCTTGATTTAAAAAACTTAGACAATTGCCAAATTTCAATTAAAACAAAAGGAGAGAATGAACTTAAGCTTTTAGAGATTGCCTTTAATGGCATGATTCAAAAGCTTCTTCTTTCTAAAGAAAGATTAATTTCATTTCAAAAAGTTCATGAAAAATTATTAAAACTTGATGATCGACAACAAATTATTAAATTTATTTTCTATGAAATTTGGTCAAATACTCATGTTGATGATGCCGCAGTCTACTTTGACTGGAATGGGGAACATTTTCATTCCCTCGAAACTATTCAAGGTGCTGAATCAAATTTAAGAAAATTACCTGATCAAAATCTGATTACAAAATTATTTTCAGATGATCAAAATGTATGTGTATTTAATCGAGTTGATTCAAGCCACTTTATTTCGCAATTTTATCACTATTATTATTCAAATGAAGTTCCTACAGGAAGCTTTCTATTTGCATACTGGCGAGAACGAAATACATTAATTAGTTTGTACCGTTCTAAGAAAGATGCAATTTTTGATGCTTCAGATGTTGCTTATGTTGAATCATTATTAAAGGAAGTTCATTTTGCACAACAATCACTAACAACAATTCAAAAAAATTCTAGAATGGAAGGTGAATTTAAGGCTGTTATGGCTGTGCAATGCTCCTTTCTTCCTAAAACAAATCCAACCATTTCAGGGTTTGATATAGCGTCCACATTTTCACCTGCAAATGAAGTTAGTGGCGATTATTATGATTTTATTGAAATATCTCCGAATGAAACTGCATTTATAATTGCTGATGTCTCTGGAAAAGGTATTTCTGCTGCAATGTATGGAAATGTTGCTCGAACTCTACTACGAAATGAGGCAATTGATTTAAAAACTCCGAAAAAAGTACTTTCAGCTTTAAACCAGAATTTAAAAAGAGAATTTCAGGACAACCGATTTTTAACATTATGTTACGGTTTACTTGACTACGAAAAATCAACAATTACTTACGCAAGTGCAGGTCATGAACCACTTGTACTAATTCGTGGAAAGACGAGACAAATTGAATTTTTAAAACCTTCAGGTTTTCCATTTAGTCAATTACATGCTGATCTATTTGATGATCGTTTAGAAGAAAAAACATATCAATTAGAATCAGGAGATTTGCTATTTTTCTACACTGATGGTTGGACGGATGTTATTGATGAAAACGATGATATGTATGGAGAAGAACGTTTATATTCTCTAGTTCAAAGCCTTGCTAGTTATTCAGCGAATGAAGTTATTCAAAAAGCATATCGACGAATTGTGATGTTTCAAGGTGACAATGATCAAACTGATGATATTACAGCGATTGTTTTAAAGAAACTGTAAAAATATTGGTCAAATAAGCTTTGATACAATATCTTTTTTAGGAACATGTAGGAGGCAATAATGAAATTAATGATTCTAAAACATGAATTTGATAGTTTAGTCGAATACATGGAAAAAGAAGCAAAAGGACTTGGTATTCTTGAACAAGATATAGATCAAATTGAAATTGAAACAATGGCAAATTTGAGATTTACCTTTCCAGGAACAACCAACCAACTTGAATTGATCCGACGAATTACAAGAAGGCTTGCATCAATTTTAGACTTTAGTGAACAAGTTCTTGATGATATTGGGCTTGCTATTGATGAAGCATGTACAAATGTAATTAACCATTCATATCGAGGAGATCACTCGGGAAATATTAAGGTTGATTTTGAGTTAAATCCAGTTAAATTTATTATTATGATTGTAGATGAAGGATATTCAGGGCAAACCTTTAATCCTGATTTATTATCGCCTATAGATAAGGAAGCTTACTTACAAAAACTTACAAGAGGAGGATTAGGAGTTCATCTCATTAAAAAAATTATGGATGAGGTTGAGTATACTGTATCTCCTGGTGTAAGTAATTGTTTAAAAATGGTGAAATATACATATCGTTAAAGTTTTTACTATATTTTTAAGTAAAAACTATTCAAAAAATAGAGTATTTACTATTTTATGTATTTTTTTTGATTCAAAAAACTATATAGATTATAAAATTAATAATGAGCACACAAAAATGATACTTTCTTAACACAAAAAGAAAAGCATTTTATGTTGGCTTCTTTCCTCCTGAACAAAAGTAACGGGGTTTTCTTGGAGCATTAGATGAAAACATTGGATCTTAATCACGATGTAGTTGGAAATCAAGTAGAGTTAGTCGTATTAGATGGGCTGCTAAATGCTGATACTAGTCCAAAATTAGAAAAAAAATTACATCTATTATCAGAGGATAATTCTCCTAAAATTTTAGTTGATATGGAAAAATTACCATATATATCAAGTGCAGGTATTGGTTGCTTTATAGGAGTAATTAAAAAAATTCGTGATAAAAATGGGGATATTCGTTTTAGCAATTTAGGTCCAAGAGTAAAAAGAGTATTTGATTTATTAGATATGTCTGAATTCTTTATGTTCTTTGAAAATCGTGAAGATGGAATTGCTAGTTTTAACTAATCATCAATATTTTTGCATAAAAAAATTAAACTTTAAGAGTCACTTAATTAACAGTAAGTAATCAATAGAACTATTTACTTGATCACAGTTGAGGAAATGATTCCTATATTGACTCCTTACTCCTCACCATAAAGGCTGTACCTAGGACACATTTTTTTAAGATTCTGATTTTACTGAGCTTTGATATCGGCCTATTTAATAGATTTCAATGAAGCCGTATCAATAAAATCAACCACTTAAAAAATGTAATTTTCTCATAATTGAGATGTGTCCTAAGTACAGCCATAAAGGACGGGGTTTCACAGAATTATCTGATGAACAAAACACTATCAAAAAAAGAACTAAATCAAATTTGGAAATATATTCAAACTGAAGCAGAAATTTTAGGTATTTCAGAACAGGATGATTGTCAGGTTCAATTTGAAATTGCACCTCAATATTCTTTTTCATTTTCAGGAAAAACATCTCAGTTAGAATTAATTCGAAGAATGAGCCAAAAAATAGCAAAGATTCTTCCATTTTCAGAAAAAGAAATAGATGATATTGGCCTTGCTGTTGATGAAGCTTGTACAAATATTATTCAACATTCTTATCAGAAATCTGCCACAAATTCGAAAATTAAAATTCAATATGACCTAAAACCCTATCAATTCCTTGTTACAATTATTGATCAAGGCAAAAATGGGCAATTGTTCCCATTTTGGGGAAAAGTAAACCAGACCTTACAAAATAAAGAGTTTTCTTCTTTGGAAAAAAGAAATTTTGGGGTTTACCTTATCCAACAGTTAATGGATTATATTGATTACTCAATTCTTTCTGGAGTTAGTAATCAATTAGTTATGGTTAAATATGTTAGACATCACTAACAAGGAAGGAATTTATTTTTTTCTGGATGATTCAACATTAAAAGATACTCATGAACAAGACTCAGGCTTTAATATGAACGCTGTATTAGAGTTTACTCAAAAAATAAATGCATCTGAAACATTCAAAAAAGTTTTTGATACTTTACAACAAATATCAAAAAATCAGCTTTCAATTAATATTACATCTTTATTTTTATTTGATATAAAATCAAAAAAATTAATTCTAAAAGAGTATCAAGCTGAGCAATTCCCTCTAAATCCTCAATCAGAAGTAAACTCTCTAAAACTTTCTTTTTCTTCTGAAATTTTATCTTCATTAAGGCAAGAACACATTTTTTTTAAATATTCATTTAAAAAAGAGGATTCAGAAACCTTACAATATTTAGAGCAATTTCAATGCTCTGTTGTTGTACCTCTTGTTTTTCAAAAAAAATTAGTGGGTGTTTTATTAGTTAGTCTAAAAGATCCGCAAGAGAAGTTAAAACTGCAACAGAAAAATTCAGAGCAATTATTTTCTTTTTTACGGTTTATTGCAAATCAAACAGCAATTGTAGTCAATAATCTTTCGAATGTTGCTGAATTAGAACAAGGTAAGTTTAAACTAGAAAAAAAAATTTTTGAATTAGAAGCAATCAAAGAACTTGGAGAAGTGTTACTTACAAAAACAAATTTAAGAGAAGCAAGTCACTCTTTTCTTTTAATTGTAATTGGATATTTAGTTGCAGAAACAGGAGCATTTTACCTCGCCTCTGAAAACAACTCTAATGTATTTAATCTAACCAGTTGTATTGGTAAAATTACTCCTCCTAAAAGTAAAATTTTATCCTTTTTATCTGAAACAAATGAGCTTTTCCTTAAAGAAAAATTTTTACAAAAAAAGTCTGAACTTCCTTCTGATTTAAAGAAGGCATTCACTCAACTTGATGCAGAAGTTTGTTTTCCACTTGTATATTATGATGAATTATTAGGTCTTGTTTTTTTCGGAAAAAAAGCAACGGGTTTACCTTATCGAATTTCACGGTTGAAGCTTGCCAGTATCCTTGTTGGACAAGCAGCATTCCCATTTAAAAACAGCCAATATTATGAAAAAGTTCAACTATCAAATCAAGAATTAAAAGAGAGCAGAAAAGAAATTGAAGTTGCTAATATACAACTAAAAAATCATGCACATATCCTAGAAAAAACAAATCATAAACTATCATTAGAAATTAAAGAAAAAGAACATGCAGAAGAAGAAATTAAACGATTAAATAGAGTATTAGAAAGTAGAGTTGACGAAAGAACTTCACAATTAAACCAAAAAAATAAAGAGTTAAAAGAAACTCTTAATGTACTACAAAATACTCAAGATGAATTAGTACAAGCAGAAAAAATGGCATCACTTGGAGGTTTAGTCACAGGAGTTGCTCATGAAATTAATACTCCTTTAGGAATAGGATTAACTGCTGCATCCTACCTTAAAACAGAAACAACCAGATTTTTAGAAGATTTTACAAAAAATACAATTCGTAAATCAGAGTTAGGAAATTTGCTCACAATAAGTCAAAAATCAATCACGATGATTTTAGATAATTTAAAAAGAGCTTCAAACTTAGTTATAAGTTTTAAACAAATTGCTGTTGATCAATCTTTTGAAGAAAAAAGAAAGTTTTTATTTCGTGAATATATTGAGCATATTTTTGTTAACTTAAAACCAACTTTAAGCAAAACAAAATTAAAAATAAATATCATTGGAGACGAAAAAACTACTATTTATAGCTACTCTGGAATTTTATCCCAAATCATTACCAATTTTGTCATAAATTCGATAATTCATGCTTATCAAGAAGGAGAAGAAGGAACTTTAACTCTTCATTTTTTTAAAAAAGATAAAAAGTTTAATATTCACTACTCTGATGATGGAAAAGGAATTAGTCCTGAAAACTTAAAGAAAATATTTGATCCTTTTTTTACCACAAAAAGAGGCACTGGTGGAGCAGGGGCAGGGTTAGGATTACATGTAATTTTTAATCTAATTATTCATAAACTTCAGGGTGGAATCAAGGCTGAGAGTATAGAAGGAGAAGGAACTACATTCAAAATTCAAATTCCAACTTAATTGATACCAATCTTGGTTATAGAGAGTATGAAAGCATTGCACTTTGACCATAAACTAATTGGTATTATTTGTAGTATCGTTTTTATTCCTGTTCTTTTTTTAGGAATTTTTTTTATTTTTTTTTATGAAAATAAATTAGAACAGCATACCTCTCAGAAAGTAAATGCTATTATTGAAACAATCCAACATCAATATAATCTTGAGCAAGAAAAAATTCAAAGTTCAGCCTATCAATTAATTCAAAATCAAAAATTTGAATCATTTTTTTTATCTCCCCAAAAACGACATAACACTTCACTCTTGCTTCTATCACGAAAAAGTCAATTTGATATTATTACTTTAATTTCACCCACTGGAAAAATTTTACAACATTCACATTCACTCAATAGGATGAGTGTGAACACAAGACAACTTGTTCAAAAATATGGTTTAGAAAAAAGACAATCATTAGTATTTATTGAGCAATTACTCCCTAAAGAAAACTTAGATTCTCCTATTAAAACTTACCTATCTATTAGTTTAATCTATCCTTTTCAAAAAGATGGTAAATTTTATGGTGTAATTTTATTTAGACAAATTCTATTTCCTCAAATTAGTTTTTTAGGTGATCTAACAAAAAAACTTCCAGTTGAACTTGGTGCATATTGGGGAAATAAATTACAGCTTACTACAAATTTTTCGATTCAAGAGCAATTTCGAAAAATGCCTCCTCATATTTATAAACAAGTAATTTTAGAAGGAAATCGATCCCAACAATATCAATTTGGAGCTCATGGTTATTTCTTGGCCTATTTACCAATTTTAAGTCCTGAGAATAAGCCAATTGGGGCTTGGTTTGTTTATCATCGAGGAATTCATATTGTTGAAAATCGAGTTTCTGTAATGGTTTCAACAATCATGATTATTTTGATTGCTCTCTTAATTACATCTTTTTGTTTTGTATGGATTAAACAAGGATTTTTTCCTTATTTAAGAATTATTATACAAGGGCACTCCTCTATAGAAAAAGAAGATTTTAATCATCGTATTCCTGTAGTTGATAATGAACGTTTAGGAGAGATTGCATATACCTTTAATCTAATGACTCAAAAGGTTGAAATCTTTATTCGTGATGATGTTGCCCATAAAATAGTTCTAGAAAATGCCTTAGAGCAACTTGAGCAACAAGTTGACAGTATTTTTCGATATATTGACCAAGGATATTTATTATTCGGATCTAGCTTTTTTATTAAAAAAGGAGCTTCTAGCTCTTGTTATACACTGTTTGGTCATAATATTACTTATGAGAATGTAATCTCTTTATTTTTTCCTTCGGTAGGTCAGAAAAGAGATCGAGAAATTTTTCAAGAACATTTACAAGATTGTTTTCGTAATCCTAAAAACTTTTCAAAATTATCAGTTCAACTCCCTAAACAAATTGAAATTAAGAAAAGAAAATTTTCTTTACGATATTTATATATTCCACCTGAAGAACGGTTTCAAAAAATTAGCCGAGGAGAGATTGCAATTGTTATTGTAGAAATTACAAGACGAGTCAATTTAGAACGCCATTTTCGTGATAATAAAGAAATATCAAATTTAACAAGTCAAGTTGTTAAAGATCCACAATTATTTTTTGATTTTTATAAAATGACGCATGAAAAATTAGAAGAGTGGCAAAAACTACCTAACCTCGAATTAGAAAATATTTTTATTGGTCATACTCTTTCTGAAGTGGAATATGTTGGTGGTGCACTCAGCTATTATGGATTGCATCAACCAGCAAAAGAATTAAAAGATGTCGAAAAGTTATTAAAAAATATTCAAACTGGAAAAAGAGTGATGAATATTTCAAGAATCCGTCAAGCTGTTGAGGATATTCAATACGCACAAAATGCATGGATTAAGAAACTAGGAGGATTAGACAAACTTTATCTATTTTTTGATGACTATTTAAAAAGCCAAAAATTTAATCAACAAAAACAAATTTTTAATCGATTAGAAAATAGTGTTTTTTGGTTTTCAATTCGCTTTCAAAAAGAAATTAAATTTTCCATTATAAAGAATAAAAGTCTAAAAATTCCAATAGAATACTTAAAAAAATTATTCCCTAAATTTTCAGGAATAATAAAAAATCTGATTTTTTATGCTGCTGAAGATGACTTTTTTTTAGGAGAACTTTCCTGTCATATAGAACATACTTCTTATGCAGAAATTGATTTAAATATATACAAAAAGAGAAAATTATTGGTTTTTCAATTTTTAATTGACAGTCATTATAGCTCTGATTTGAAAAATTTAGAAAAAGGGTTAGAGGGATTATTAAAAATAATAGAAACTTTTTCTGGTGCGTTGCAAATCGCATCAACAACAGAAACTGGTACTCAATTTCTAATTCAACTTCCAGAAATAGCACAAGAAGTTCCTCAACCAGTAATTGAAAAAACAGAAGAGAATTCTAAATCAGTAAGAGTTTAAGACACTTATTCTAATATGGCCTTGTTCCTGCTAATATACCCCACATTGCAAAATCAATGGTTAGATAGGAAAAATTTTATAAAAAAATCGATTTTTATAGAGGAAAATGAAATCTTTAAAACTAGGAATAAAACTAGCTTTATCTTTTAGTTTATTAGTTTTTATTCCTGTTCTTATTTCAGGAATATTTTTTGTGTTTCATCATGAAGGTATTCTTGAAAAACAAATACAGCATAAATTAATATCTGATATCAGCGGCTTAAAGACAATATATCAAGGTCAGTTAAAAGGCTTAGAAAACTTAGCATTTAGAACTATTCAAAAAAGAAAAGTATTACAACTCTTTCAAAGTAAAAAATCAGAAGAGTTAGGTGCGTATCTAAAAAATATTGCAGATCAACAAAGGGTCGCAATGATTTTTGCAGTTGATAAAAATCGTAGTAAATTTGGACTGTCTTGGAACCCTAAAAAAATAAGTACACTCTCTACTCTTACTCCTATTATTCGTACTGCTTTATCAGGAAAAATAGTTGTTACTACAGAGGAAGTTAGTTTTCATGAAATTATGAATGAAGGAATTGATCTTTTTGATGGGGAATCCGCATCTTTAGAAAGTGTTTTATTAATGACTGTAGCTGTTCCTATTAAAAATGGAACTCAAACAGAAGGTGTATTAATTTTTAAAAAACTTGTTTCTTTAGAAGGAAGTTTAATTAGAAATGTTGCAAAACAATTTTCATCAAATTTTGGAATATTTTCCCAACAAAATTTAATTCTTATTAGTTCTTCAAAACGAAATGAAGTTCGAACATTTCGTAAAATTCCTCAAGATGTACTCCAACAAGTTGTTTCTAAAGGAAAGTCTTATTCAAAAAAAATTCATAATGACCTGTCTTACTATGTGATTTACGAACCAATCCAAAATCACTCTGGAAAAACAGTTGGAATTTTCATGGCTTATTCTGAAATTGATACAGTTTTAGGAAGTCGTGGACCTATAATTTTAGTTATATTTGCAGTTTTATTTTTTGGTTTATTAATCGCTTTTATTTTAAAATTAGTCCTTGAAAAAGGAATTTTTTCTTTATTAAAGTCAGTTTCAGATGCACATCAACTTGTTGGTGATGGTAATTTTGAACAGGAAGTTTCAGTAAGTACTGATGATGAATTTGGTGATTTAGCTCAATCATTCAATATAATGACAAAACGGTTACAAAAACTTTCTGATAAACAAGAAACAAAAGTAAATTTTCTAGAACATAAAATTCAAGATAAAGAAAAACAAATTACCCATATATTAAATAATATCTCACAAGGTTATTTAGCAATTGGAACTGATTTATATGTTCATGATACCTATTCTCAAATTTGTGATGCGTTTTTTCCTAGTGGTGTTGCTGCGATAGAAATTACAGATCTTCTTTTTCCTGATGTTGGAGTTCAAAAAGAACGGAAAAAATTTCGGAGAATACTCAAATCAATTTTTCGAGAACCGTTCATTTTTCATGAAGTTGAGGAACAACTACCAAAAGAATTAGTTGTTAAACATAAAACATTTAAAATTAAATATCAGTATATTCCAAACTTCACGAGTTCTTCAGAGCAAGGACACCTGATGATTATTTTAACTGATATTAGTAAAGACTTAGAGCTAGAACATTATTACGAAGAAAATGAGAATAAACGTCAATTATTAAAAAACATTGCAGTTAATCCTGCAATGTTTTTTGAGTTTTTTCAATTTGTTTACCAAAAGTTAAATCAATGGGAATCTCTTGATCAAAAAACAATCAAGCAACTTCCTATTGCCTTATTGTTAGCTGAGTTAGAAAGCGTGTCTGGCGGGTGTATGCTCTTTTCTTTTAAAGAAGCACTTGAGAAATCGAAAAAAATTGAAGATACATTACAAGAATTATATAAAGGAAAGAGATTAATTACAGTATCTAGAATTCGTCAGGTTGTAAGTGATTTTGGAGAAATTAAAACTTCAATATCAGAAAAGTTAGGTGATTTAAATGAGCTATTACTCTTCTCTTTAAAACAACAAGATTTACCAAATGTTAGTACAGCTCAATATTTTCTTTCACAACAATCAAACCTCATAAAATGGCTTGCAACTCGTTTTGGTAAAAATGTTGAAATCGAAATCAAAGGAAAAGACTTTAAACTCTCTATAGAAAAGCTAAAAAAATTATTTTCATTGTTACCTGTTCTTTTCAAAAACATTTTACAGTATTCAAAAGGAAGTCTAGACGAGAATTCTCTTAACTCAAAAGAGCAAGAGGCAATCAAAATTAGTATTGAAGCTTTAATAGAGGATGAACTTCTTAAAATTCGTATAGTTAATGTGTCACAAGATAGTAGTAAAACTCGTTCATTAGAAAAAGGATTAGAACCTATTAAGGAAGAAGTTAACCTACTTGGTGGAGCTTTCTCTATTCACTCAGAAGAAGGAAAAGGAACAACATTTACTCTTGAAATACCTGAAGAACTCACTCGAATTTCTGATATTATAGGAACAGCTCAAATTACAGAACAACAGACTGAGCTTGAAAAAGATAACTCAATGAGAGTAAATAGTTCTTCTGTTGATGAAAATAGGAATGAAGAAAAAAATGAATTAGAAAAAGAATCATTACTTTCTTCAAAAGATGCCTATTTAGAGGCAACTCAAACAGTAAAAGATTTACATACAGATGAAACAACAGAAGTTCCTGAAGAGCAAAAACACCAAATTTTTATGAAAAAAGGGCAGGAACATAAACCTTCAGAAGAAGGAAGTTATAAACTTTTTGGAAAAAAAAGCTAGAAAATTGATGGAGGAGATTTCTTGAGAATTGTTATCGGTGGTGCAGGGGAAGTAGGTTACAACCTAATTGGAGACCTTTGCAAAGAAGAGGATATTGAACTTTTTGTAATTGATGCAAATGACCAAGTTTTAAATCAAGTTCAAAGTGAATTTGGTATTGAATCATTACTTGGAAGCCTTATTGATCATAAGGTTCTTTCTCAGGCTCAACTTGAAAATACAGATTTGTTTATTGCAATTACAAACTCTGATGAAATGAATATGATTGCATGTCAAATGGCAAAAGAACATGGGGTAAAACGAACGCTTTGTCGTATTCGACATGTTAATTATGGTGATAGTGGAAAAGGCGGAGAACAAGTTTTAGGGCATTTAGGAATTGATCGAATTATCAATCCTGTCACTGTAATTGCCAATGACCTATATAACTTTATTTTAACGCCTCATACTGTTGATAAACAAGAGTTTGTAAATGATCAAATTACATTAATTGGTTTCAAAATTAGCAAAGAATCAAATCTTGATGGAATGCTAGTTTCTGATTTCCGAGATGATTGCAGCAAAAATAAATTTAAAATTGCTCTTGTTCAAAGAAATAATGTTTCACATATTCCAAATAGTGACTTTAAAATTGAAGATGGCGATATTGTTTATTTCTTTTGTCCATCAAAATCACTTCATCGACTACGTGAATATTTAGGTTATAGTATTCGCAGAAAAGGAAGAATCTTCATTAATGGCGGAGGACATATTGGTTTTAATCTTGCCAAAAAGCTGGAAGAATCTACTGATTTCGATATTCGGATCTTGGAAAAAAAACGAGACCAATGTCGAAAAATATCTGATCAGCTACAATCAACTCTTGTATTAAATATTGATGGTACAGACTCTAAAAATCTAGTGAATGAAGGCATCATTGACTCAGATTATTTTATTGCAGTCACAGATAATGATTATATCAATATTACTTCTTGTTTACTGACAAATAAATTTTCTGTAAAAAATACAATTTGTTTGGTTCGGCAACAAGAATATGTATCTATTCTAGAAAACACTCCTATCGACTTAGGAGTAAGCCCTCGAAACCGAACTGCACTCTACCTTTCACGCTTTATTCACGGCGAACATAATATTACTAGGTTTATAATTCGAGACAGCCATGTTGAAGTTCTTCAATTAAATGTTGAAAAAGAGTCTCAATTTTTAGATGTTCCTATTCAAGATATTGATTTAGAAGATTCTCGAATTGCAATGATTTATCGGAATAAAAAAATTATTCTTCCAGCTGGAAATGATACACTCCAAACGGATGATATTCTTCTTATTACGGTACATGGTGTTGATCGAAAAAAAATTGTTTCCTTTTTTAAACCTAGTGAAAGCATAACCTCATAGAATCCACTCTATATGCATTATCGGTCTATTTTAAAAGCTCTTGGAGCAATTATTTTAATAATTGCTATTAGTTTATTGGTTCCAACAGTTCTTGCCTTCTTTGATAACTTAAAAGTATTTTATGCTTTTTTATATTCAATCGGCTTAACAACTCTTTTTGGTGGTGCTTTAATTTTACTGCCTCGCTCAAAAGATAATCTAACATTTCGAGATGGGTTTGCTGTTGTTTCCATAGGATGGTTTTCAGCCGCTCTTTTTGGTGCTTTACCTTATCTTTTCTCTGGTGAAACCCTTACATTTACTGATGCTTTTTTTGAAGCAATTAGTGGTTTTACAACAACAGGGTCTTCTATTTTTGCAGATATTGAGTCTCTTCCTAAATCCATATTATTATGGAGAAGTATGACTCAATGGCTTGGTGGAATGGGGATCATTGTACTCTCATTGGCAATCATTCCTTACCTTGATATTGGAGGAATGAGTATATTCCAAGCAGAAGTTCCAGGTTTAACGGCAGAACGTTTAACTCCACGAATTCAAGATACAGCAAAATATTTATGGCTGGTTTATTGTTTAATGACTCTCGTTTTAATGCTCATTTTATGGGCTACAGAAATGAACTTCTTTGATGCGATTAATCATGCATTTACAACTCTTGCCACAGGTGGTTTTAGCACTAAAAATTCAAGTATTGCTTCATTTAACTCTCCTCGTTTAGAATGGATTCTAACGTTATTTATGTTACTTGCTGGAGTTAATTTTGCACTTCATTTTCGATTTTTAGGTAAACTTAAACAGTTCAAATTTAGTATTAAAAATTATTTACTTGATGATGAATTTCGATTTTATGTCACTGTATCTGTTACTGCTGTTATTGGAATTACATTAAGCTTACTTTTTACAAATAAACTTCCTTTTGAAAAAGCGTTACGAGATGCCTCTTTTCTAGTTGCCTCAATTGTAACAACTACAGGGTTTGGTTCTGCGGATTATGAACTATGGGCTGTATTTGCTCAATTTATTTTAATGTTTCTCATGATCATGGGAGGTTGTGCAGGTAGTACTGGAGGTGGTGTTAAAGTTGTTCGGATTTTATTAATTTTTAAGTACATGTATATTGAGCTTTTAAAATTAGTTCATCCAAACTTAGTTAGAAATATTAAAATTCGAAAAGAGTCTGTAGAAAAGGATGTGATTGCAAGTGCATTAGGATTTATCTTTATCTATACCTCAGTATTAATGATCTCAATTTTATTGGTCACATTAGAAACTGACAACATGCTCACTGCAATTGGGGGAGTAATTTCAAGTTTAAGTAATGTTGGTCCTGGATTTGGAACGATTGGTCCAACAGAAAACTTTGCACACTTAGGAACATTAACAAAGTGGGTATTTGCTATTGATATGTTGATGGGACGGCTTGAGCTACTAACTGTAATTATTTTATTCTTTCCTCAAAGTTGGAGAAAATAAAATATTATAAACCATGACTAGTTAATAAAAAAGGTACTTCTACAGTTATAAAAAGTATGGTGTTCTATGTCTTTTTATATCTTTTTGAGTACAAGACTGTAGTAACTTGCAAATCCAGACCATTTTTTAGAATATTGAGAGAGGCAAAAAAATCTGCTTTCCCCTTCAGGCCACAATGAAGGCACTCAAATTCTGATTGGCTTTTTCTGGATTTCTCTTCCACCCGACCACATCCTCCCAACAAAGTGGGACATGTTATGCTGTTTTGGTAAGGGTTCACACGTCTAAAAGAAACACGGTTTATTTCAGTGTGTGATTGGATTATATCCAATAAATCCCCTTGATTCCAGTGGTGGAGAGACTTTCTAAATTGTGAATAGGTTCGTTTTTTGGTGTTCTGCTTAATGCCTTTAAGGTTTTCTACAAAAGTAGTTTGTAAATCAGGATGCTTTTTA
>JBNMNM010000020.1:0-16807 GCA_051275585.1 bacterium
ATATGAGCCGCAATAATTGAAGTAACTCCAAGAGTTAGAATTGATCCTGAACGATCTTTTGTTTTTCCAATGAATCGCAATGACCAGATAATTAAGATAAAATATAACCCAATTAAGGCTGTAGCTCCTGTAAATCCCCACTCTTCTGCAAAGATAGAAAAAATAAAATCAGTATGACGAGCAGGTAGAAAATTAAGTTCAGCTTGTGTTCCTTTTCCCAGGCCTTTTCCTAGTAATTCACCACTACCAACCGCAATTTTTGATTGAATAATATGATACCCTTTTCCTAAAGGATCACGTTCAGGACTAAGTACAGTAAGGATTCTATCTTGCTGGTAAGGCTTTAATACGAAAAACCACCCAATAGGAAGTAACAAAGTTCCTAATAAGGCTGCAATTCCAATCAAACGAAGTTGGATTCCTGCTAAAAAAATAATAGGAATAAAAATAAAAAATAGAAGCCCTGCGGTTCCTAAATCAGGTTGTTTTAAAATGAGAAGAAAAGGAACTACAGTAACAAATAAAGGCCATAATAATTCTTTGAACCCAATATCACCAATGCGACGAGAGTCATTAAAATAATGGGATAGATACAAAATAAGACTAAATTTTGCAAATTCGGAAGGCTGAATAAAAATAGAACCGACTTTTAACCAACGGCTTACTTTTGATCCAGGTCCTCCAGTTCCATACATTAAAACTAGAATAAGTAGTAAAATTACGATTCCATGAAAAAAAAGAGAAAAGCGTCCAATAGTACGATAGTCCACAAGGGTCATTGAAATCATGACAACAAGACCCAATCCAAACCAAATCAACTGTTTTTGATAATATAAAATTTCGTTAGGATATCCTTGTGAGGCGGATTTAATCGTAATCACACCTAATATCGAAATTAAAGATACTAAAAAGAGAATAAACCAATCGAAATTTTCAAGTAGTCGCCGATCAAACATGATCTTCTATCCGTTTTTTGGAATTTTTTGATTTAAAAAAGTGAAAATTGCATTATATAATGTCTTGATTTGAGTCTAGCCTTGTCAATTCTGACCTAATTTACTAGCCTACCTTTCTTTATCAAGAAAGGCTTCTTTGAAAAACCCTTTCTTTAGGTCAAGGATGAAAAAGAAGCCAACATAGAAACTGTTTGGCTGACAACGAGAGGCCAAACAGCTTCTAATTCTTGTTGGTTAGTGATTAAATTCACTCATGCTAAAAAGCATGTGGTTTCCCTTGGCAATGATATCAGGTGGTTTTTAAAACGGCTGACTTCGCTTAACCCTGTAGTGATGTTTACATCCGTTCCGCAGTGTTTGGAGCTGGGAAAACCCCAAAGTGCCTATCTATTCACCTGTATCGTAGTGACTTAAATTCAAGTCACAGAGCCTAATCAACTAGGCTTGCAATTACTTACAAGCCTCGTCCTTTAGGACGAGGTAGTTGACCTTCTTTTGAAAAAATAAATTCAAAGGCCACAGTGGAAGATTTTTCTAATGATTTATTTAAAGAACTTTTTCGAGTAATACAAGCTCGTAAGGGTGCAGACCCAAAAAGTTCCTATGTTGCTTCGTTATTTCAGAAAGGTTTAAACAAAATTTTACAAAAAGTAGGTGAGGAAGCAACGGAAGTAATCATTGCTGCAAAAGATGAAAAAAAAGAAGACTTGGTCTATGAATTGGCAGATCTTTATTTTCATACTTTGGTATTGATGGCTGAAAAAGAAATTGATCCAAAAGAAATTATGGAAGAGTTAGGAAAAAGATTTGGAGTCTCTGGAATTGAGGAAAAAGCAAACCGAAAAAAGGATAACCAGTGATTGATGTAACTGAAAGAATGCTATTTGCCGTACCAAAAAAAGGACGGCTCTATGAAGAATCTGTAAAACTTCTTAAAAAGACTGACTTTCAATATAAAAGAAAAGCAAGGCTTGATATTGCATTGTGTAAAAATTTTGAAATTGGATTTCTATTTTTACCTGCAAAAGATATCCCTATTTTTGTTGGTGAAGGTAAAGTTGATGTGGGAATTACAGGACAAGACGTTATTGCTGAAGCAGGTGTTGATGTAGAAGAATTGCTTCCACTTGGTTTTGGAAAGTGCCGATTATGTGTTCAAGCACCAGTAAAAAATCAAATGACTCTTGATGATATTATTGGTAAACGAATTGTTACTTCTTTTCCTCGTCTTACTGAGCAGTTTATGACTTCTCATGATTCTGAGCATAAAACACAGATTCGAACCGTTTCAGGATCGGTTGAAGTTGCTTGTTCTTTAGGCCTTGCAGATGGAATTGTTGACTTAGTTGAATCTGGAGATACAATGAAAGCGGCTGGTCTGGAAATTATTAAAGAAATGTTCGAAACACAAGCTGTCTTAATTGCAAATAAGAACTCTAAACACCAAGATTTAATTCATAAGATTCAAAGGCGATTTGCTGGTGTGATCACTGCGGAACAATATGCAATGATTGAATACAATATTGAACGAAGTAAGCTTTCTGCTGGTGAGTCCATTACTCCAGGTCGAAAATCTCCAACAATATCACCTCTTGAAGATCCAAATTGGGTGGCAGTAAAATCCATGATTAAAAAATCGGACTCAAATATCTTGATTGAAAAGCTTGAGAATGCTGGAGCAACAGATATTTTAGTTTATGGTATTGACAATTGTCGTGTTTAACCTATCCATCGAAACTATTGTGAGGCCGTTTCATGTCTTTATTTGAGTCATTCAAATTAGGAAGTTTAAAAGCAAAAAATCGAATTGTAGTTCCTCCATACAATGAAGGAAATGCTCAGAAAGATGGAAGGGTATCACATATCATTTTTGAGCACTTAATGCGACTTGTTAAGCAAGGTGCTGGAATTGTTATCCTTGATTCTTCTTATGTTACAGAGCAAGGAAAGTCTCATTCAATGCAATTGGGCGTGGCTGAGGAAGATCATATTCCAGGGCTTCGAAACCTTGTAAAGCATCTAAAAGCAGAAGGAACAATTGTAGGAGTTCGTCTGTCTCATGCTGGAGCAAAAACGTCAGAGCGACTTTGTGGAGAGCAACCAGTAGGGCCTTCACCGATAAACTTTGGTAAAGATTTTGATTTAAGTCGAGATTTTGACAATGATGATGTTGATGAATTGTGTTTGTTTTATTCTCATGCAATTGAACGAGCAGAAGAAGCAGGATTTGATTTTGTTGAACTAAACGGAGCACAACAACAGCTTCTAGATCAATGCCTTCATCCACGTTATAATAATCGTGATGATAATTATGGTGGGAAGCTAGAGAATCGTTTGCGTTTAGCAACTCGAATTATCCAAGCAATGAAAGAAAGAGTAAAATCAAGATTAATGATTGGTTACTTCTTTTCTATTCATGACAAGTTAGAAGATGGCTTTACTGAAAAAGACCTGCAACAAATGATTAAAATTCTAGAAAAAGCAGGCGTTGATATTTTTCATCCAATTACAATTCATGTAATGAATAAGTTTTTTGATAGTGAAGAAACGTTACTTGAGTGGGTTTCAAAATACACAAAGAAACCTGTGATTGTGGAAGGAAATATTAAATCTACACAAGTTTTAAAGGAAGTTTTAGCGATTGATAAGGCGACAATGTACGGAATTGATAAGGCTTTATTCACACGGCCTAACTGGTATCAGTTCTTGCAAAAGAAAATTGCTGGATAGAAGAAACAGAAAAGGGAACTTATATGTTCCCTTTTTTTTTGTATTTTTTTAGCTCAGTATATTTTGTGCTATTTCAGATTTATAAAATGCTTCCAAACGGATTTGTAGTCTTTCCTTAATAATGTCTTGAATTACTGGATTTAGACCAATTGGAGTAATTAACTCAATTGCTTCTTGAATAAAGCTTTCTTTGCTTAGTCCAAGCATTTCTACAAATTCACTAAGCTTTTTATCTTGATAGTTCTCAAAAATGGTTTTAGACCATCCCTCAATAATTGTTTGAAAAAGTTCTTTTTTCCTAAACTCATCCCAAATTTTCTTAATTATAATGGTTAGACTGCTAATATTTTCAGTCGTAAAATATTCTTTTAATTCTTCGAACTGTTGATCATTGAGTTGCTTCCAAATTTCATCACTTAGTTCTTTAGATAAACTAGAAGAATTAATACTTTGATTAATGAATTTTTCACTATTTTTGATTGCACTTGAAACATTTGTATTAATAAAATCAATTACTTTTCTCTCAATACTTTCTTCCAATTGGGGAAGATTTTTTTTAACTAATTTTTTTCCTATTCCAAGAAGTCTACTTGCACCTGGAAGTTTTTGAGTAATCGCACTATTACTCGACATAAAATTTTTGATTTCACGATACATAAGATCAGAAACCATTTTTGAATAAAAAGGAGAAGTCACTACTTGATGAACAACTTCTTTTCTTAAGTTCTCCATTCCTAAAACAACATGAATCAATTCATCAAAATTTTCTTTTGAAATAAAAAGTTCAGGTTTAATTTGAGATGAATTAAGAATTTGATGAGTTTCCTTACTACATAACTTGAGTAGCTCAATAAATTCATCCTTAATTGGATGCTCAATTAAAACTCTATGAATAATATTGGTAATATCATTTTGAGATAGAATTTGATGAAGTGATATATCTTCAAGATTTTTGTAGAGAGAATTTAATTCTGTTTCAAGAGTAGACTTGATATTATCAGGATTAATTGTGGATAGTTCAAATTCTAACTGTGCATTTAATAAATCTTCAGCTTTCGACATAATGATAAACTCCTAAATTTAAAAAAGTAATTTTTGAAATAAATTTAGCTCATCATAAATGATAATCTGTTTTTGTCTAGTTCAATTCAAAAGAGGAAAATTGCAAAAAATTAATTATTGGAAGAAGTATATTTTATTTATATTTTTTTGTATTTTTGTTTCTTCCTGTTCTACTCCTCAAGCAAAATTGAACCGATCCATTTTTCCAGAAAAGTATCAAATCCCTGTAAATTCATCCAAAACAGTTTCTGTGATTAGGATCTCTAAAACAACAAGATCATTGTTAGAATTTGAACAATTTTGGGATAAAGGAGCATACCAACAATTATATCAAAGTGAGCATCCTATTCAAAAAATTAGACCTCAAGAAATGAGAGATTTTTTATATCGTTTTCAAAGTTTAATTATTCCTTATTATGTTAAAAATCTTTCTTCCGTAGCAGTTGCAAAAAGAAAATTTTTTTTAAAAAAGATATGTGCTAACCCTGTTAATAATTGGGAATTACAGTTTTTACTAAGTTATCCTCAAGCAATGAATTTTCAGAGAAAATATCTTACACTACTAATGATACTTTCTCATGAGTTATTACTTCAACAAGGTGCAACTGCAAAATATCCGAAAGTGGTTTCCTCTCTTTTACGAAAAAAATTAAATCTTTCTCCAAGACAAACTATTGAGGGAATGAACTTACTTTCTTCATCAAAAAAAATATTTTATGAAGGATTTCTATTTTGTCGAAAAAATTAGATTATTCAAATTTGGACTATATTTTTATCTTTATACGGTTGAGTATTTATACTCGAGTGTGTTACTCAACCATCAAAATGGTCGGATTAAGTTCTAATATTGGAATATCTGACACTATATATAATTTAGTGAATATTCTTCATTTCTATAAAATTAAGTTGATGAAATTTAAACAATTAAAAAATTGGAGCCTTTTTTCTAAGACCTTTTCATTGGTGTTAGGCTCTGTTTTGTTACTGAGTGTTTTGTTGTTAGTTTACCTAGTACCAGCACTAAAAAATAGAATGTATGAAAATAAAAAAGAGTTTATTCAAAGTGTTGTTGAGAATGCTTATAGTGTTGTTACAGCCTATGAAAATCAGCATCGTTTAGGCAAAATGACGAAAAAAGAAGCTCAAGAAAAAGCTCTTTGGACAATTCGCCAACTTCGATTTCAAGGAAAACATTATTTTTGGGTGAATGATTTAAAATTAATCATGTTAATGCATCCATTTCAGACAAAATTAGAACAAACAAGTCTTGCCCAAGTGAAAGATCACGCAGGCAATTACATGTTTCGGGAAATTTTGGAAGTTACTGAAAAAGATGGAAAAGGATTTGTTGAATACTTATGGACAAAACCTGGAGAAAATAAACCTTCTCCGAAACTATCTTATGTTCAACGTTTTCCAAAATGGGGATGGATTGTTGGTTCTGGAATTTATATTGATGATATTGAAAAAAAACTTTTTAAAATCCAAATTCGTATGCTTTTTGTTATTTTATTTGGAATTTTAATTGTTTCAATCTTAGGTTATCTCTTTTCACAACAAATTCTAAATCAATTAGGTGGAGAACCTACAGATGCAATGGATGTTACAAGTAAAATTGCCGATGGAAATCTAACTACACAAATTGGAGATGGCCAAAATACAAGAGGTTTATTTGCATCATTAGAAAAAATGGTGATAAAACTTCATCATGTGATTGGTAGCGTTTCTAGCTCTGCTCATTATGTTTCTATGGGAAGTGGAGAATTAAGTTCAAGTGCTCAAATGTTATCAGAAGGAGCTACAGAGCAAGCAGCTTCAATTGAGGAAACTTCTGCTTCAATGGAACAAATTGCAGCAAGCATTCAACAAAGTGTAAAACATGCAGCAGATACAGAGAAAATTGCTACACAAGCCGCAAATGAGGCAGAAAAAGGTGGAGTTGCTGTAAAAGAAGCTGTTTCAGCGATGAAACAAATTACAAGTAAAATTAATATTATTGATGAAATTTCGAGGCAAACCAATTTATTAGCATTAAATGCTGCAATTGAAGCTGCTCGGGCTGGAGATCATGGAAAAGGTTTTGCTGTAGTTGCGTCTGAAGTTCGAAAGTTGGCAGAACGAAGTCAAAAAGCCGCAGGAGAAATTACAGGACTTTCTTCCTCTAGTTTAATTGTCGCTGAAAATGCAGGTGAAATGCTAGAAAAATTAGTTCCAAATATCCAAGCAACAGCTAACTTAGTTCAGAAAATAAAAATGACAACAGGTGAACAAGAATCAGGAATTGATCAAGTTAATCTAGCAATTCAACATTTGGATCAGGTGATTCAACAAAATGCAAGTATTGCTGAAGAGATGGCTTCAACTTCAGAGGAGCTATCATCACAAGCAGATCAATTGCATGGTACCATTGGATTTTTCCAAATAGATTCAGCAAAAATCAAACTTCATGACGAACAAAATACTCCAAATTTAGAAACATCAACACAACCACCGTTGATGCTTTCATAATTTAAAAAGGAACCTGTAACAGTAAACAGGTTCTTTTTTTTAAACTATTTGGGAGAAAATTCTTGAAAATCCCAAAGGTTCCTATCCATCAATTGTGATATTTTAATGTTCTTTTGCGAAGCAAGTAGATTTCCTGCTAAACTAGGATTATTTTTTTGCAATTGAGCTAAAACTTGCTTGATTTCTTGTCGCCGCAAGGTGTCTTGAGAACCGCATAAATTACAAGGAATGACAGGAAATTCTTCTTCTTTTGAATAATCAATAATCGTCTGTTCTGCAACATAACATAGAGGACGAATTACTGTATTTCGTTTGTCATCAGAAAGTAGTTTTGGAGGCATACTAGAAATCACACCATTAAAAAACATACTCATCAAAATACTTTCATTTAGATCATTTTGATGATGTCCAAGAGCAATTTTAGTATAATTATTTTGATGAGCATAATTATATAAAATTCCTCTTCTTAAGCGAGAACACATACTACAAAATGCTTTTCCTTCAGCGGTTTTATCAAGAACAATAGAGTATGTATCTTTTTCTAAAATGGTAAGTTCTAAACCTTTTTCCGTTATCCACGCTTTATATCGATCAGCATCAAATCCAGGTTGTTTCTGATCTAACATTACTCCATGAACAGTAAATTTAATTTTGGCTCGGCGGCGAATCTCTTCAAGCAAGATGAGTAATGCTGTTGAATCTTTTCCACCAGAAACAGCAACCATCACTCGGTCACCATCTTCTAACATTTGATAATCAGAGATAGCCGAAACCATCTCTTTACGAATTTTATCAGCTAAATTCAACAAATCAAAACTCCATTCTTACAAGTTATTTTAGTGTAAATAAAAAGCGAACAGAGCTTATTTGATCAAATTGATTTTCGTCTAGCAGTCATCTTAATTTTACTTTTTTTTAAGTGTTTTAGAATCAATTTGAAAAAATAAATTTCCACCAGAACCAGATGTAATTTGAGGTAAAACTCCATTCCATTTTTGAATCATCCGTAATTTAATAATATTACTTGTTAGTGTTTCCCGAAGAAGTTTTTGAGATTTGGCTTCAGCTTTTGCCGTTTCGATTGTTGCCTTTGCTCTTCCCTCTGCTTCAATCCTTACTTGATCAGCTTCAACTCGAATTCGATTTAAATCATTTTTGGCTCGTAATGCTCTTTGTTCTGCAACTTGTTTCTCTTCAATGGCTCGGTTGAATTCTCGTGAAAAACTAAAATTTACAATTGAGAAATCGGTCACAATAATATGATATTTTTTTAATCGGATTTGTAAATCTTTGAAAATATCATTTTTAACAAAAGGGCGTTTGGTAATGAGTTCTTCAGCAGTATATCTAGCTGTTGAAGATTTAACTGATTCTTGAATTGCAGGTTGAATAATATTAAATTGATATTTTGCTCCCAATTTTTGGAAAATTATATTGGCTTTATCCTTTGCAAGAAAAAAATTAAGAACAACTTTTGAGGTTACATTTTGCAAATCCTTTGATGATGCAGTTGCAGAAGCTTGATATTTTTGAATCCGAACATTAATAGGAATAACCTTTGTTCGAAATGGCATTATAAGATGTAATCCTTCTGGTAGAATTTCAGATTGGACAGCTCCAAAATAAGTAACAACACCAACTTGTCCAGAATTGACAACTTGATAGGTTGAAAAAAAGAAAGAGAGTAAAAGGATTCCACCAATAATTGAAAATGTAATTTTTTTTGCCACAGTTTCCTCCAAATAATAGAACGAATCAAAAGAAATTAGACTAATTGTTTTTTGTCTTCCTTTGAAAGTACTTTTATAGCTTCTCGGTAACTTAATTTAGATAACGTATTTTCATTAACAAACTGAATAATTTTTGTAGGGTTTGTTTTTGAGTATTCTCTTAATGTCCAACCAATTGCTTTTTGAATAAAAAACTCTTCTGAGTTTGCTAGCTCCTGAATTGTTTTGGATAAAAAATCAAAATCAGTATTTTGTTTATATTTAAGTTGGAAAAGAAGAACTGTTCTTTGCAACCAAATATTTTTTGAATCCATCCATTTTGGAGTATATTCTTGAATCAGTAATGGATTTTTTTTAAAGCAAGCAGAAACAAGTCGAGTTGCAATCCAATCAATGGTATCCCACCACGATTTTGTTGTAATGATGGATTCTAACAATTCAACTTGAAATGGAATTTTTTTAGTAATTGAATGATCAAGTAATTCTAAAGCAAGGTGTTGAAACTCACGCTCTTCTTGGTTCCACAATTCTTGAACAACAATAGGTAAACTTTGTTCTTCAGGAATCTTATGGTTTTGAAGAAATTCTTTAAAAATCAATTTTCGTTGAGGAGATCGAATCCCTAAAAATTCAAACTGATTTCGCATATACTTTTTCATCTGTAATGCATTTTGTTGGTTATGATGAGGTTCCGTAACTTGGATAAGTTGTTCTGAAAATGAATGCATTGTTTGGATCGTTTAAAATTGAGTAGGAAAATGTTTTTGAAAGATTTTGAGGAGAATATCAGAATAGTGAGGAATTTAGAGTGGAACCACCTCCATTTGATTTTCACAAATAGAGGTAAGAACAAAATTATGCATCTAATGTAAATCCAACTTTGATTGTTACTTGCCAATGTTCTATTTTTTGATTGTTAACGCTTCCTCGTGTTTCAACAATTTCAAACCATCGCATATTATGAACACTAGGTGCGGCTCGTTCTAAAGCATTTTTAACCGCATCCTCAATACCAACAGTAGATGTTCCTACAAGCTCTACTTTTTTATAAGTATGATCTGACATATTGACCTCTTTTTTTATTCAAGGTTAAAAAAGTATCCAAAAATTTTTTGGATATTATCTACCTTCAAAATATCGCTATTTGAAAGAATTAAAAGAAGAACCTTTTTACATTTTTGGTATGAGTAAATACCCAAAGAATAAGAAATCTTAAAATAAAGGGTAGATTTGTTTGGAATATTTTTTCTGAGGATTTTTGAAAAAACTAAAGAAGAGTCTTTTTATTCATATAAATAAAATCAGTAAAAATATTGCAGGTAATTATGCTGGTACCTCAACAAGTAAATCGAGAATTTTTAGGACAACTTCTTTTTTCTTCTTTAGTTGCCTTTTAAAGGTACTGGTATCTGTATCTGCAATTTCCATCCGTAAATCCGAAATATACTCTTCTAAAACTTGTTTCATAACATCTGTTTCTTCTGTTGAAAGATCAATCTGAATCATGGTTAAACCTCTACAAGGAAATAAATTTTTTCATAATAAAATCGTGTTATCTTATCTAAGATACTGAAAAATGTACTAAACTAAATTCTAGAATAAAAAAATGATCTACGAAAGGAAAATAATCGGGAACGGCAAAGATTGATCTTTTTTTTTATTCTTAGTAGATATGTGAAAGTAAAAATTTAAAAAACTCCATTGATCCCCTAAATGTCTTCATTGATCTCCTAATTCAATTTTATTTTTATTATTATGTTAGATTCTTCAATTATTCTCTATTGATTTTAAACGAGAAATGTTCATGAGAAATTCTTCTTTTTTAGGGGTTTTTTTTCTAGTATTTAGTCTGTTTTTTTCATTTCTAGGGCAAGCAAAAGAAGTTCCTGTAACGATTCCAATTTTTATTGGAAAGGTATTTCTTGTGGATCAAAATCAAAATAAGATTCAGCCTAAAGTAGGACAGTCATTTACTTTAAAAAATTATCCGTGGATTGAGCTTGCTCAAGGTGCAAAGGTTTTTTTAAAATTAAGAAACCAATTAATCCAACTTGAAAAACCACAACGATATTCTCTCTCCTTATTATTTCAGCAGAAATCTACGATTCTTCAAAAAACACTTACTTTTTTTACACAACTTACCAAACCTAGACTTTTTGTTCAAAGAACTAGAATTCGAGGTTCGCAGAAACAAAAAAAAGAAAATACAGATCAACAATTATTTAATAAAATTTGGAAAAATGTAGTTCAACAAGAAAAGATTCAAGGAGTGCTTTCAATCAATGATTTAATTGCAACAGCAGGATGGTTCTATCAACAAAAACAGCCTGAACGAGTTGCATACTTGCTTGATCGTTTAACAACTGAGTTAAATTCAAAAAATGAGTTTTATCAAAAACTTCGAGGAGAAGCATTTCGAGCAACATCATTTACAAAAATTCAACAGGAAGTTGAAAAAACAAAACGAGAAATTCGAACTAATTTACCTCAAGTTCGTTATCAAGCTTTGTTAATTGGAGTAAGTCAGTATGAAAATGCATACTGGGAAACTTTAAAAAATCCAATTCGAGATGTTAAGAAAATTAGAGATGTATTAATCCAACAATATCAATTTAAAAAAGAGGATGTTCTTGTATTAGAAAATCCAACATTTGGAAACATTATCCAAACTTTTCGAAAGCTTAAAAAGAGTGTTGACCAAAATACTCACTTACTAATTTATTATGCTGGTCATGGTTATTATCCTGAGGATGAAGAAGAAGGATATTGGATTCCTAAAAATGCAGGAACTCCAATAAGCCAACGATTTTTTATTCCAACAAGTACTATACTCAGTAAAATTAAAGCTCTTTCTACAAGACATACTTTATTAATTGCTGATTCTTGTTTTAGTGGATCATTAATTCAAAAAACACGAGGTCATAAATTACCAAATCGTTTTTATTCTGATCTTGTGAAGAAAAAAAGCCGTCAAATTATTACATCTGGTGGTTTGGAGCCTGTGCAAGATCAAGGTGGTGGAAGGTATTCTGTGTTTGCTGGAAAATTCATTCAGATTTTGTCACAGGCACAAAAAGAACCTATCTCTGCTTCAGAATTAGCAATTTTATTAAGAAAAAAAGTGAAAAATACAGGAGTTGCACAAACTCCTCAATATGGAAGACTTCCTATTGCAGATGAGGAACAAGGTGAATTCTTTTTTGTTCATAAAGATTTAAAATTAAATGTGTTGATGAAAAAAAATCCTCGTCAAATTGTACAAAATCAGAAAAAAGTTATTCCTAAAAAAGAACAGATTATATCAAAAAAAGAGACGTTCAAATTTTCAAAATCAATGTTTGAAGTTGGAATGTTTTTTCACATGATTAATTTCACCTATAATGCTCCTGAATCTTCAACAAGTTCGAATATTCGAGTTGATAGTGAGGTTTTAGGAATGGGGCTTATTTTCACACACCATTTTAGGAAACGATCGTGGGAACTCGGAACTGTTATTGCTATAGGACGATTAACTTCAGTCAAAGAATGTGTTGATAATAATGCTTTTGGAGAAACTAGATTTCAAAATTGCGAAGATAATGAATCTCAAAAAGATAATAGTACATCATTGTCAGGTGATTTTTTCCAAATTGGTGGATTAGCAGATTATTCAGTTTATACTTGGACAAATTGGCGTTTTCAAGTTGGTGGTGAGATTCACTATCAGTATTTACGGTTTCGAAACTATTTGAGTGAAAATGTGCTAGCAACTCATAACATAAATGCTTGTGTGAGTGTTTCTTTTCCTTATGAAAATAGTAACGTATATTTGAAGCCTTTTTTAAATTTGTGTATCCCGACTGTTGATCTTGGTGGAAGTTTTTCCTCACTTCAAAATACACAAGCAGAAGATCCTCGATTAACAAGAAGTCTTCGAATTGGAATTTCTACAGGTTTTTCTTATTAATGTGTTGTTGGTCAACAAAGTCAGACAATTAATCCTCAATATTTACTATATTCTATATTTCTTAGATAGAATTGAATTATAGAAAGTTATATAATTTAAGTTTATTTTCTACTCTAAGGAGAGAGTCATGAAATTTCGAAATTTATTTTTAATTGCACTTGTTTTTATGTTGAGTCTTGGAACTGCTTTTGCTGATTTTCGGGATGAGCGTTCTTTCAGAACACAACTTTTACTTTCAGCTGGTAGTGGTAGAAGTATTCCACATGATGGTTTTGGTGGACTTAGTATAGGTTATCAAATTTCGAAAAGTTTTTCTTTAAATATTATGGAATTAGTTTCACCAGAATTAAAGAACGATGATGATGACAATTCTTATGGATATGATCGCCGAGTATTAGATCAGAAAGGAATTGATACAATAACTCGTGATCAAACATCAAAAGGAGCACTTGAACTTCGTATTACTCCTTGGAATCCTGGTTTTTTCTTTTCTTTAGGAGTACTTCATCAAAGTAAAGAAAAAGTTGATCTTACTTATAAAAGCCGACTTCGAATTGTTGGTGATAACTCATATACAACAGATCTTGCAGCAAGCCTAGAATATGAGGAATGGACAGGCCCATCATTAGGACTTGGTTTTAATCATATATTTGAAAAAGGTTTTTCAATTGGATTTGGTGTTAATGTTGGACTAACAAAAGCCCAAAAACCTGAAGTTACGGTTTCTGGAACTAGTGTTTCTGCTGCTGATTTAGCGATTTGGAAAGAAGATATTGAGAAGAATGAAAAACGACATCCAAGTATCTTCTATTTTGCTCTTGGTTATAGTTTCTAAATTGTATGATTTTTTAAAAATTCTTTGACCATTTTACGATAAGCACGACTAACAGGAATTTGTTTTGAATTTGGAGATTGAAGAATAAGAAACTCATTTTTATAAAATTCTTGAATTTTTGACGAGTTTACTAAATAGCTTTTATGAACCTGAAAAAATCCACTTTCCCCAAGCTCTTCTAGTGCTTTTTTCAGTGTCCTTTTTAAAACATGACAACTTTGATCTGCAAGATGATATTCTATATAATTGCCATTATCTTCTTGCGGTTTCACATATAAAATATCTTCAGGCCAAACACAGACCTTTCGAGATTCTCCATGTAGATCTCGATATTCAAGCAATATATAACCAAAACGTTGTTTTTGCTGAAGTAGCCGATCTTCAAGGTTTTTTCTCTCAATATCAGAAAAGGCTCGTTCCATTGCAGTTTGAAAACGTTGTTTCTTAATAGGCTTTAATAGAAAGTCAGTAGGATCATAAGCATAACCATCAATTGCATACTTGCTATATCCAGTGCAGAAAATGATGATGGGTGAGTAGTTTAAGCGACCTAACATTTCGAAGCCATTAAGTTCAGGCATTTCAACATCAACAAAAACTAAGTCTGGTTGTAATTTGTGAATACCATTTAAACCTTCAAGACCATTAGAGTAGGTTCCAACAAGTTCAATGTTAGGGTAAGAAGATAATTCTTCTTTGATGTCAATAATTGCAAATTCTTCATCATCAACAATCACTGCTCGGATTTTTTGCATTTTAGTTTTTTGGCTTTTATTTATTAAATGGAAACGAGACAAATTAATTTAAAAAATAACAATGTGATGAAAAACAAAATTGCTCATAAATTTCTTCATAAAAGGAATTTATTTATTTTATCTTTGTTCCTTACCATTGTTTATTGTTTAATCCAATCAACAGTTTTTGTGAAAGATTGGGAAAACCGTTTTCAAGCAAATTACTATCTTCTGCGAACACAATTTCAACAAACAATTCCTCCTAAAATTCCAGTTGTAATCGTTTTAATTGATGATGCATCTATTCCAAAAGGAATGGCTCGATCACCATTGAACCGAACATGGATTTCAAGTGTCATCAAAAAAATAGCAGCATACCAACCTTCTGTAATTGGCGTTAATATCTTGTTTGATCGTTATGGAACAAAGAAAGGTGATGAACAGTTAAAAAATGTCATTCAACAAACAAAAAATATCGTTCTTCGAGATGATGCTCAGTTTCCTTTATTGTCTCTTTTTTCTTCAAAATCACTAGATTCAGGAAGTTTACAATTTCGTCTTGATTCTTCAGGAGTGGTTCAAGAAGTTTGCTCAGATTCAACAACGTGCAAAACAAAACAATTTTTTCATCAAGCAATTTGGAAGCATTATCTTTCTACTCAAAAAATAAAAAAAGATACTCAACTTCCAAATCGAAATTGGTTAAAGATTAATTTTTTAACTCTGCCAAGTACTCTTCAAAATGCAGTAATATATCCTGTTATCAAGGCTCATGAGTTAAACAAATTATCTAAAGATGCATTAAAAGGTAAAATTGTTTTACTTGGAACTGGATTTTCTGATCTTTATCAAACCTATCGTTTGCCTAATTCTAATTCATTAACAATGGTTCAAGAGGTTGAAGTTCTTGCCCATGTTTTAGGTATGATGGCGAATCAAAATTTCTTTAAAACACTTCCAAATCTTGTTGTAGGTGGAATTTTATTATTGATTCTGATTTTTTTCTCTTGGATTGTAGTTCATCGTAGCCCTATTTTTAGTTTTGTAGTCTTTCCCTTTTTTCTAGTGGGCTATTTTTTAATTACAAGTTCTGCATTTGCTTTTTGGAATATTGAGATTCCATTTCTAGTTCCTAGTATTTTTATTAGCCTTTTTTTGCTTGGAGCAACAATTACGCAATCAGTTCAAGAAAAAATTCAAAGACTGACTGTTGAGTTACAATTGAAACAATCAAAAATTGATTTGTTAACTAATGAATTACACTCTCATCACTTATTTAATGAGTTTTCTCGAATCAGTGTAATGATCCGACAGAATGCAGAAGCAGCAAGAGAATATTTAATTGAATTTTCAGAAATGTTGAGGCTATCGCTTAAATATAGTGACAAACCGTTGGTTCCATTTCGGGAGCAAGTTGATTATTTAAAGTCGTATATTTATCAGCAACAAATTATCCATCAAAAAAAATTAGATGTTCATTTAGAGGTTGATGATAATGCTTTAATACATAAATTTCCTTGGCATTCAATTTTTCCTTTGGTGGAAAATGCGGTGAAATATAGCGAAATGTTGCTTCAAAAAAAATTGTTGTCTGAAGTAAAAATTGAAATTTCAATCAAAATTGAAAATAACTCTTTTGTTTGTTTGGTAGAAAATCCTTTTTCTTCTGAATTAAAACCTGCCTCAGCAAAAAAAGGAGTTCAAAATTTAGAAAATCGTCTTGGGATGTTGTATCCTAATTTTCAGCTAGAACTTGCTCCTAAAAGTGAAACGCAATGGCTCACCAAACTTACTCTTCCTCTAAATTTGGAAAATCAAAAAAAATCGTGATTTAAGCTAGTGAATCTTTCTGCCGATAAGGATACAACGTTTTAGAAACATCCAAACAGGCAGTCTGATGAAAACAGTATTCTTCTTTTTACTCACTACTTTTTATACCATTACTTCTGTTTATGCCTTCGGCCCTTTTCCTATCAAAGGAGAAATTTCTGATGGTAATGGACAAGTAGTTGGTGAAGCTCAAGTTTATCCACGATATGTAGAACTATTTGATCGTTCTCAGCGAAAAGTTGGTCGTGTTGGTGTTATGATTGAGCGAGGAATCTCAAGACTTTTTCTAGTCAAAGAAAATGAAGAGTTAAAACTAATTGGCTGGGCAAATCGAGGTCGGATTTATAATTCAAAGGATAAATTGATTGGAAGCTACTTTTGGACACCGACTTATTCTTTTGTTTATGATTTAAATGGAAAACGAGCTGGAAAAGTCAAGTGTATTGCATGGCCTAGAGTTTGTGCCGCAGGAGTTG
>JBNMNM010000021.1:0-16446 GCA_051275585.1 bacterium
GGCTGGATAAAAATTAACACTAAATTTTATTAGTTTTATAAATAGCTTCAAAGTTCTGATTTTATAACAAATAACGGCTTTCACTTTTCCATTTTTCGTTTTTATGCTAGAAGCAGAATACGAATTCCTTTTCTTCCTTGTAATTTGAACTCACCCCACACCAGCATATGCAAAAAACATCGACCATCTTCGGTTTTATTGCCTTTCTTGCACTAACAATTGCCGCTTATCTCACTTTTTATTGGATTCCATTAGAAGGAGAAATGGGAGTTGTACAAAAAATCATGTATGTTCATGTTCCTGTCATTTGGGTTTCCTTTATTGCATTTTTCATCGTTTTTCTTTGTTCTGTTGGTTATCTTTGGAAACGAGAAGAAGGGTATGATATTGTTGCAGTCAGTGCAGCAGAAATAGGAATTTTATTCTGTGCTTTAGGTCTTATTACTGGTTCCATCTGGGGACGTCCTACTTGGAATACTTACTGGACTTGGGATTCTCGCTTAACAACAACACTCATTCTGTTTTTAATTTTTGTAGGTTATTTATTGTTGCGTGTTTACTCTGGGTATGGAGAGCAACAAGCTAGACTTTCTGCGGTTATTGGAATTATTGGTTTTCTCGATATTCCATTAATTCATTACTCTGTAACTTGGTGGGAGAACCTTCATCAGAAATCAACCATGTTTTCTAAACATGAGAAAGTTATTGATCCTTCATTTAAAATTACATTAATGATATCTGTAGCATCATTTGCAATCCTTTTTACCTACTTACTACTAAAACGGATTCTTCTAGAAAAAAATACACGTTCCTTACACAAAAAGTTGGCAAACCTCAGCTAAAAATCTGATTTATGAAAAATCAAGAATTTGTTATTGCGGCTTATAGCATTTGTTCCGTTTCTATATTAGGTTATCTTGCTTGGCTAAGTGTAAAATTTAGCAAAGTAAAACAGCAACTTCAAGAGCTCCAAGAGGGATAAATAAGTTATGAAAAACTCACAACGAACTAAAATTTTAATTGGCTCTCTAATTATTATCAGTATTGCAACAGTTTTACTGGCATCAATTAGTTCTGATAGTTTGACCTACTATCAAACACCAGAAATAATCTTAAAACATCCGAAACGTTTTATGAAAAAAAATGTTCGTGTGATGGGGCTAGTTGAAATAGGGTCAGTTAAATGGAATGCAAAAACTACAAGTCTAAGTTTTCGGATTCTTCAGCCTCTTGATACAAAAAAGAACTATTTAAACATTGTTTATAAAGGCTCAAAGCCAGATATGTTTAAAGAAGGACAAGGTGTTGTTGTTGATGGTGTTATGCTCAATCAAACTGTTTTTAAAGCAAGTGAATTATTGGTGAAGCATACAGAAGAATATAAGGCAACAAAACACAGCAAAGATAAAAGCAAATATTATCAGTCTATGACTGCCACAAACTAACGTTCTCTCCTCTTCGACTGACCTTAACCTTTATCAAGACCACTCGATGTTTATAGACATTGGTTATTTTGCGTTACTCGCATCGCTTGCCTTAACTCTTTATGGTTTTCTTGCAAGTTCAATAGGAATATATAAAAACAACCAGAACCTAATTCAATCATCGAAAAATAGCTCTTATCTTATTTTTCTGCTCGTATTAGTTTCTTACTCTGCTTTAACCTATGCATTTATAGTTGACGATTTCTCTGTTAAATTTGTTGCAGAACACTCTAGTACAGATTTACCTATTTTCTATAAAGTCACAGGAGTATGGGGTGGAATGGAAGGATCTCTTCTACTTTGGGAGATGGTTCTATCATTATACATTGCGATTGTAGTTTTTCGTTATGAAAATACCAATCGAGAAATTTTTCCTTATGTAATGATCATCCTCTATGTTGTTTCTGGATTTCTTCTTTTTCTTTTAGTAGGATGGAGTGACCCATTACAACGGATATTTCCAATTCCATTTAAAGGGCAAGGTTTAAACCCACTTCTACAAAACATAGGAATGGTCATTCACCCACCACTGCTCTATTTAGGATTTATTGGTTTCACAATTCCATTTGCATTTGGAATGGGTGCATTACTTCGAGGAAAACTTGATACTTACTGGATTCTAATTACACGTAGATGGACTCTAGTTGCATGGTGTTTCCTTACTTTTGGCATTATTCTTGGTGGTCGTTGGGCTTATCTAGAATTAGGTTGGGGTGGATACTGGGCATGGGATCCTGTAGAAAATTCGTCATTAATCCCTTGGCTTACTGCAACTGCTTTTCTACATTCCGTTATTGTTCAAGAAAAAAGAAATACTCTTAAAATTTGGAACTTAGTTCTAATCTCACTAACATTTGCTTTAACAATGTTGGGAACCTTTATTACTCGTTCAGGTGTTCTTAACTCAGTACATGCATTTGCTCGATCAAATGTGGGACCAGCATTTTTAGTATTTGTTGCAATTATTCTTATTTTCTCAATGGGTTTGATCTTTTATCGAACACCAATACTTGAATCTAAAAGTCAAACAGGTGGTATTATTTGTAAGGAAAATGCCTTTCTCTTAAATAATATTCTTCTCGTAGGAATTGCATTTACAGTGTTATATGGAACGGTTTTTCCATTAATTGCTGAGGGTCTTGCAAATAAAAAATTATCAATCCAAGCCCCATTTTTTAATAAGATTACAGGTCCAATGGCATTTATTATGTTAGTGCTAATGGCTGTAACTCCATTTTTAGCTTGGAAAAAAGCAAGTCTCAAGACAGTAGTAAAGAATTTAATGCTTCCTTTAAGTCTTGCAGTCGTAGTTATGACGATTATTTTCTATACTTATGGGCATTGGATACTTGTTGTTCTATCAGGAATTGTTTATTTTGCTGGCCATTCAGTTTTGCTAGAGTTAGCAAAAACATTTAAGAGTCGTCGAATTAAACTATTTGCTAATAAAGAAGAGCAAAAAGAAGGCAAAAAATCTGCAACAGAAGCTGTTTGGAAAGATAAGCGACGTTGGGGGGGGATGATTACCCACCTTGGAATTATTTCCTTATTTTTAGGTATTTGTGGAAGTTTTATTAACTTTGAAAATACCTATTCGTTTAAATTAGGCGAACAAAAACAAGTTAAGGAATATACTTTGATTTATCGATCAATTAAAGAAATTCCAAACAAAAATGCAAAAGAGATTCAAGCTGTAATTGAGGTTTTTATTGAAGGAAAACAAATTACAACTTTGTATCCTGCAAAAGCATTTTATCCAACAACTCCAAATCCAACTACAGAAGTAGCAATTTATAGTACATTGTTTGAAGATTTGTATTTAAGCTTATCGTCAATTAATAAAGGCAATAGCATTACAATGAATGTCTATATTAATCCATTGATTCGCTTTGTTTGGGGAAGTATGTTTTTCTTCTTTTTTGGAACTATTTTTAGTTTAACTTTTGAACCTGTTCAAGTTCGTAAACTACGAGAGCAGACTGCAAAAGAAAATCAAGAAAGAAAACACATAGAAGCTAAACCTGCCATACAAGTCTAAGTAAATAGGCTATTATTTGGGTTTAATTACTCTAAATAATAAGAATTTAAAGATATTATTTAGAAATAATTTCTCTCTTGTTATAATTCAAAAATATAACAAGAGAGTTTTTTTGGAGTTATTTGATGAGAAGATACACACTTCTTTTTTTCTCTTTTTTCTTACTTTTTACTTCTTCTATATTTGGAGATCAAATAACAAATCTAGAAAAACAAGTTCGGGAAATTTCAGATGAACTTCGCTGTCCTACTTGTCAGGGTTTGTCGGTAAAAAGTTCTGAGGCTGGACTTGCAATGATTATGAAGAAAAAAATTCGTCAGATGCTACAAGAAGGAAAATCACGACAAGATGTTTTAGATCATTTTGAAGGAGCTTATGGAGAATGGATTCTACGAACTCCCAAAAAAACAGGATTTAACATCTTACTTTGGGCATTACCTGGAATTGGATTAGTACTTGCGGTTAGTGTACTTTATACTTCATCCAAAAAAGCAAGTAAGGGAGCAACAGCAAACAGTTCAGAGCTAAAACCATTATCAGACGAAGAACAAAAACAACTTGATAAAGATCTCCAACAACTGAGTTAAATAATGCTAAATTCAACATTAATTATTACATTACTACTTTGCATTGGAATTACAACTTTTGTAATTGCAGTTCCTTTGTTTATTCAAAAACCGACTCGATATTTTCATCCTGAAGAAATACCAATGGTATTTGACACATCAATTGCGACTCTTGAAGTAATTACAGAATTGCAATCAGATTATGAAATGGGGAAATTAACAAAAGAGGAGTTTGAACATCTTTCTTTAGAATATCAAAGAAAATACTTAGAGGAAAAACAAAGCAATTAAAAAAATGCATTAAGTAATCGAAGCCTTTTACTTATTTTGTTCTACTTAACCATTTTAATAGTTCTTTTCTTGCTCGTGGCATAACTAAAAAGTTTAGCCACTGTTTTTTTGGAGTCACTGATTTACTTGTAATTATAGTAACCAGACTACCATCTTCTAAAATTTTTGTTCTAGGATAACGAACATCATCAATTAGTCCTCCTGCACAATGTAAACCTAGCTGAGAATGAATTGTAAATGCGAAGTCAGCAACGGTTGACCCGTATCGTAATGCAACCATGTCTCCTAGTGGTGTCATTACTTGAATTACTCGCTCCTTATTCTCACGAATAATATCTTCAATTCGTAAATTGTTATCATGTGAAGTAATATCACGATAAATATCAATAAATTTTTGATATTCTTGATTTTGATAAATATTTTCTTTCAGTAGTGTAAGTACTCCTAATCGGTTCTTTTCATGAAATTCTTCAGTGACAATTACAACAGGAATTGACTCACCTTTTACAATTAGTCGTGTTTCTAAACCACGCCAACCATTTGCTTTAGGATTTGAAATGTAATCACGAATGGCTAAAGGAATAGAACGAAATTGAGTATGTAAATAGCCTAGAATACTGTAACACTCATGGGGCGATTTTGTTTGAAGAACAACAGAATCCAAAACCTGTAGAATTTCTTCACGGGTAAAAAGATACTTCTGGGGAGTTACATATTGAGGTTCAATTTTTGCGAGTAAGTTTCGAGGAACACTACTTTCAATTTTTTCAACAATTTTTTGAACTGCAACACGTCGTTCAGAACATAGTCGAGAAATTGATTCAGAAACTTTATAGTAACTATGGGAATAAAGATTTTGAAAGACTAAATCTTTTATTGTTTCTTCAATTTCAATCAATCCCAGTCCATGTGCAACTTCTGCATAAATTGTAATGCTTTCACTACAAATCCGACGTTGTTTATGTCGGGCAAGGAAGGACAAATCACTTAAATTATCAAGACGATCAAGTAGTTTGATTAAAATAATTCGAAAATCTTGGTAACCTACTTGGAAAATTTTATTTAATGTTAATTTTTTATCTTTTTTAACTTTTGTTAAGCCATCTACTATTTTTGCTGTAACTCTTCCAAATATCTCTTCTATTTCATCGTACTCAAAATGAGTGTCTTCAATTACATCATGTAATAAAGAGGCAATAATTGTTGAAGTATCGACGTCATACTTCATTAACTTTTGAGCCACTCGAATCGGATGAATGAAAAAGCATTCTCCTGATTTACGATACTGTCCCTCATGAGCATTTCGTCCAAAAGCTACAGCATCTTGAATTTTTTGTATGTTTAAGTCTTTTAAGTTTTTGACATCAGAAAGAAAGTGATGAACACATTCGTCTAGATATTCTTCTGCGGTCTCTTTATCAACAATCATAACGAAGAGAGAAAGGTAAAAATTACCTATACAAAAAGGTTAGTTTAAACAATATGCACTACTAAGTTTAACAATTGGAATTTGAAAATCCGCAGATGCAACTTTTAATCGTTGATAAAACTGACAACTTTGCATTCGACGTTCACGAGCCTGAAAATGAAATTCAGTATAGTGAGATAATTCAAATTGTAATTTATGGTATGAACGGACTGCATTAGAACAATGTTTGGCAGAAAGTTTTAAATAATGAGACTCTCTAGTATCATTAAAACTATGAAAATAGACTTTACACCAGCCTTGTTCTTTTTTTCCTTCTTCCATTCTATAAATAAAATTTATTTCTGTAGGGTCTTCAGTAACTGAAGATTGTTGCTGAACGGCAGTACATGCAATTAAACTTCCAGAAAAAACTAATAAAAAAAGTTTAAAAAAAGTATTCATTACTTTTCTTTAGCCTCTGTATCTGTAATTTGTAGCTCTTCCATATGCGACTGTGTTAACTCTGCACCTTCAAAAATAGCTCCTGACATATTGCAATTTTTAAAAATTGCACCATCAAATCTTGAGCCAGTAAAGTCAGCTTCATTAAAATTTGCATCACTAAAATCAGTACTCTGAAAATTTCCGTTAATCAGCTTTGCACCTTTTAAATTTGCTTGCTTGCACTTAGCATGCTGCATATTAGCCTCTACCATAATTGCATTTTCAAGATTTGCATTATGGAGATAAATTCCAGATAAATCAGCTCCTCTTAGATTTGTTCCGCTAAGAGCTTTTCCCTGATCTGCACGTTTTTTAACCATATCTTTCAATTGAGAGGACGCAGAACGATCTTCAACCGAAAAATCTTGAATTTTATCATTTGCTTCTCTTAATCGATTTGCCAACATCACCGAAAAATTTTTATAAAGTTTATAGGCAAGAACGGCATTTCCTTCTCTTAAAAGTCCCTCTTTAAGAGTCATGATAAGAGCATCTCCACCTTCAACAGTAGCTCTAGCAGAACGTGGGGAACCATCAATGATTCCCATTTCGCCAAAACAAGCTCCTGAATTGAGTTTAGCCAAAACTTCTTCTTGTTTGTTACCAATATTACGACTAATTCTGACACAACCATTAACAATAATGTACATTTTGTCACCACGAGTTTTTTCTTTAAAGACAATATCGCCATCTTTAAAAATTTCTCGTGAGGTTGATTTTAATAAACCTAGCAATTCTGCATCAGTAAAGCCGTTGAAGAATTCAACCGACTCCTTTAATTTGGAAAAAATTTCCCGTGTTAACTGCATAGTTCCAGCTCCACGTCCCTATGATTTTTATTTTGGTAATCGATTTACAATTGCCATCACCTTTTGGTGATGTTGTAAATCTTGGGTTTGTTGAGACAACATCAACAATTCGTCATTGTTCATCAAAAACGTGCGTTGATATGAAATAGTTGGGTCATAAAGATGAAGTTGAACTCCTTGAGTAGTTCGCTTTACTTCTATATTTCCCTTACTATTTGTTTTTTTTATATCTTCTTTTAAAGAAAGAAGTAACTTCGCACGCTTAAATTTTTGGTAATGATTATGATCTTTTAGCTGAAAAAAATTTTTATTCCTAGAAAAACTTCCGTTTTCAATTTCTTTCATTAAAGAAAAAATCTCTTTTACCTCTGTAGAATTCCATACAATACTCATACCTATTACCAATACTAGAGTTAGAAAATTTCGTTCTTCAAATCTATTCTGGTAGAGTCATCAATTAAATTCTTATAAAAAATCTTTATATTTTTCAGGTGAAAGCAACATATTAATCAATGCCATCCTCACCCAAACACCATTCTGAGCTTGTTCAAAATATTTCATCCGTGAGTCAGAATCCACTTTTGGAGAAATTTCTTCTAATCGTGGAAGAGGATGCAATACAATTGCATTATCCTTTAACAAACTAAGACTACTTTGATCAATCCGATATTGATTATAAGCTTCTTCATAACGACTCATATCTAAAAATCGCTCTTTTTGAACTCTTGTCATATAAACACAATCTGCTTGAGGTAGTGCTTCCTCCAATAACGAAAGTTCTTTCCACTCAATTTTTTCTTCATCAAGATATGTTTTAATATCCCAATTCATTTCGCAGATTTTTGGAGCAACAAAGATTATCTTGACCTTCTCAAATTTCCCCAATAAATAGCAAAGACTTCTTACAGTTCGACCATATTTAAGATCACCTACCATACAAATAGTAAAATCCTCTGTTAAAGGAAAGTGCCTTTGTATTGTATATAGATCTAGCAATGATTGTGTTGGATGTTGCCCCGCACCATCACCAGCATTCAAAATAGGAACTTGAGAAGCATTTGCAGCTAATCTCGCAGCTCCAATTTCAAAATGTCGAATTGCAATCACATCAGCATAGCCAGAAATAACTTTAATCGAATCGGCTAAAGTTTCGCCTTTGCTATGAGAAGAGAATTCTCGTGCATTTTCAGTCGAAATCACAGAACCACCTAAACGTAACATTGCAGACTCAAACGAAAGCCTTGTTCTTGTTGATGGTTCGTAAAAAATAGTTGCTAAAATTTTTCCATCTTGACGATGATCTTTTGGGTTCGTTTGTATCTCATCTGCAAGTTTAAAAATTTTTTCTAAATCAAGACGTTCAAACTGCTGTGCTTCAATAACATGATCCATACAATACCTTTCCTTAACAACTAGTTTTCTTCTAAAGATTTTTGGTTTTGCCAAAGCTAAACCTAATTTAGAAGCTTATCAATCCAAAACTCGCTGTTTTACTAAGACACTCCTCGATTTTTTTCATTTTCAATAGGATATGATTTACCAATGAAAACAAGTAATCACTACAACGAAGCTATATTTGCCTGTAATACAGAGCAATTTGAATTAATTAGCTATTATTTTTTTGAACATGATGCATTAGGCGTTGAAGAAACAAAAACAGATCTTGAAAAAACTGTTTTTAAAGTATATTTTGACCAAATTAAAAAAGAAGAAATTGAAAAAATTATCCAATTAATTCAATCAGAAATAGATATTAAAAACTCTAATTTAGAATTTTTAGAGTTTGATAAAAAAGAAAATAAAAATTGGCAAAGTGAATGGAAAAAGAATTTCCATCCTATCGAAATTGGTGAAACTTTAATCATTTTACCTCCTTGGGAAAAAGAAAAACTTTGCACACCTCGTAAAGCTATTGTAATAAATCCAGGGCAAGGTTTCGGTACAGGTTATCATGAATCAACACAATTAGCTTTAGAAGCACTTGAATGGGTTGCTCTTCATAAGGAAGAAGCATTAAATCAAATTGTTGATGTAGGGATTGGATCAGGGATTCTTTCTATTGCAGCTTTACAATTTGGTGCAAAATCAATTCAAGGAGTTGATCTTGAGCATGAAGCGGTTCTTGAAGTACCTCAGAATATTGAGCATTCAGGACTGTCAACTGATAATGTAGTACTGAAAACAGGCTCCTTGCGAGATTTTCCAGAAATGAAAGGAAGTCTGGTTGTAGCAAATATTATTGCTGAAATACTGATTGATCTACAAAAAGAACTAATCAGCAGTCTTCAACCAGGTGGATATTTATTATTGAGTGGAATTATTGATGAGTACCGTGAAGAGGTCGCCAACCAATTTTCTCATCAATTAGCCCTGAAAAAAAGTTTTGTGAAAGGAGAATGGCACGCAATGGTTTTCCGTAAACCCATTGCAGTCTCTATTGATTAACATTCTTTTGATTGTTGGGTATTGGTTTTATGGTAAAGCAAAGTCAAATAGTGCTAGGAAAACCAGAGCCTCTAGGGGCTACGGTATTAGCTGATGGAATTAATTTTGCGTTTTATGCAAAAAATGCAACTCAAGTTTCTCTTCTTCTTTTTCAAAAAAATAAAAATACACCAAAAATGGTGGTTCCTCTATCTCCTGAAAAACATAAAACAGGAGATATTTGGCATATTAAAATTGAAGGATTAGAAAATGAAACACGTTATGCCTATCAATTAGAAGGCATCAAATCGCCTAAAGATATTCCTTTATCTGGAAAAGAAATCCTTCTTGACCCTTATTCTTATGCAATAGAGGGCTTAGAAAAATGGGGAAATTACCATAAAACCTTCCCAAAACCTGTGTTAAAAAGTGTTGCAATTCAACATGATTTTTTGTGGGAAGATGATCAACCAATTAACCGTCCTCTAAAAGATTGTGTTATCTATGAGATTCATACTCGTGGATTTACTCAAAATCAAAATTCAGAAGTTAAACATAAAGGAACATATCAAGGAATCATTGAGAAAATTCCATATTTTAAAGAATTAGGAATTAATACTCTTGAGCTACTTCCTGTTCATGAATTTGATGAAACTAATTGTCCTTTTAATTCTCCTGATACTCGAGAACAGCTTTTTAATTACTGGGGTTATAATACAATATCCTTTTTTGCTCCTAAAATTGGTTATGCTTCCAGCAATAATATAACAAAGGCTATTCAAGAATTTAAAGAGATGGTCAAAGCTCTTCATAAAGAAGGGATTGAACTAATTCTTGATGTTGTTTTTAACCACACGGGAGAAGGTGGTGTTGAAAATGGTAAAGTGATCAATTTAAAAGGAATTGAGAATGAAACCTATTACCATGTTAACCCTGATGGTACTTATAAAAATTTCACAGGTTGTGGAAACACAGTAAATACCAATCATCCTGTTGTTCGTGAGTTAATCATTCAGAGCTTGCGGTATTGGGTTACTGAAATGCACGTTGATGGTTTTCGATTTGATTTAGCTTCTATTCTAAGTCGAGGAGAAAATGGAGAGCCTCTTGAAAATCCTCCTATTTCAGAAATGATTGCAAGAGATCCAATTCTATCCAAGACCAAAATTATTGCAGAAGCGTGGGATGCTAGTGGTCTCTATCAAATCGGGACTTTTCCTTCATATCAAAGATGGGCAGAGTGGAATGGCCCTTATCGAGATACTGTTCGTCGATTTATTCGTGGCGAAAAAGGATTAACCAGTTCAATTGCATCCAGAATTACAGGTAGCGAAGACATTTATGGAGCAAGTCAAAGAAAACCATATCATTCAATTAACTTCATCACAGCACATGATGGCTTTAGTATGATGGACTTGGTTTCATATAATGAAAAACATAATTTTCATAATGGAGAAAGAAACCGAGATGGCGAGAATGATAATCATTCTTATAACAATGGGGTAGAAGGAGAAACTCTTGATACTAAAATTCTAGAGAGAAGGTTCAAACAAATTCGAAATATGGCAACATTGTTGTTATTAAGTCAGGGAACGCCTCTAATTGTTGCTGGTGATGAATTCGGACGGACTCAAAAAGGAAACAATAATGCATGGTGTCAAGATAGTACATTATCATGGGTTGATTGGAGTTTACTCAAAAAGAATCATGATTTGTTTTTATTTTGGAAAAAGCTCATTGAGTTTCGAAAACAAAGTCCACATTTATGCAGAGAAGAGTTTTTTACTGGTGAAGCTGAGCATCACAAGTCATCAATTCCAGATATTAGCTGGCATGGAACACAACTCAATCAGCCAGATTTTGGAGGTCACTCAAGAACGCTTTCCTATTTAATTAGTGGAAGAATTAGTAGTGAGGAAGTTCATCCTTCATTATTTGTGGCAATGAATTTTTGGGAAGAGAGTCTTTCTTTTAATATTCCCAATTTAGATTGGGGCGGACCTTGGAAGGTATTGATTAATACAGCAGATCCAACATCATTCATTCAAGATAAAGAAATATATCTTCCCCTAAAGAAAGATATGATTTCTGTACCAAGCTTTTCAATCTTAGTGCTCGAGAAAAAGTAATCAAGGAAGGAGTTATTTCTTTCCTTCTATTTCTACTTTTACTTCTTTTTTCTTTTCTAGAAGTTGAGCAAGGTGTCCAAGAAGTGAGAATGTAAATACTCCACCCCATGCACCTGGAATTGCAAATAACATAATTACTACAATCGTAGCAACAATAGGCATAATTGTGTCTAACATTATATGATCCTCAAAATTAAAAGATTCATTTTAATCAAAATTCGATTCTTTATAATGTTGAATCAATAATTTTGACAAGAAATAATTAAGTTTGTACAAAAAAAAGTACTGTTAATAAATGCAAATTCGCTGATTTTTTTTTATAAAATTATTTTTTTTTTAGGTAACAGTTGAATTCTAGAAATGTCTGTTATAAGTGAAGAGACAACATGTGCAAAAGAATTTCTCAATGTTACTAAAAAATGTTTTTTGAAAAGCAGGAATAGCACGCATTGTAGGGATTAAAAACGATCCCATGTAAAAAAGAGCACATCAAGAATTGATGTAGTTAAAGAACAAAAGCTCCGAAATGAGAAATTGAACTTGAGTAAACTACTCAATAGTAAATCAAAAAATTTTATTTTAATTCAGAAAGCAGAAATTATAGATTAAGAAGTAGGGAAAAACAGACTTCTGTGTAATAAAGGCCATAAATAAACGCCTAGGGAATTGAAAAAATTAAATTTATAAAACAGAAGACTTTACAACTGAACCCTAAGAATAGAGCTAACATAAGCAGGTTGTTGTTGAGAATTGTTTAATACTTTTTGAATATACAGGTCAATAATTTAGAGATTCTGTAGTTCCCCAAAATTACCCATTTCATTCAGACAAAAAATAATCTATCTGAAAGAAGCTGTTTTTGACCATACTTCCTCTCCATATTTGACAGAGGTATGAATGTCCGAACAAACCATGCTCATCAATGTTACGGAGGATGAGAGTCGTATTGCAATTACAGAGAACTCGAATCTTCAAGAACTTCTCATTGAGCATCGTACAAAAGAACACATTAAAGGAAATATTTACAAAGGGGTTGTTGTTCAAGTTCAACCTTCTATCCAAGCAGCATTTGTAAATATTGGGTTGGAAAAAAATGGTTTTCTATCCATTAATGATGTAAACTTTTCGAAATATCCTACACACAATCAAAATAATCGAAATTCGATTCAGTCTCGTCTTAAAGTTGGGCAAGAAGTTCTTGTTCAAGTCACACGAGATGCTGCTGGACATAAAGGACCTGCTTTAACGTCTTTTATTACAATTCCAGGGCGTTTTCTTGTCTTCATGCCTGATGCCGACCAAGGTGGTGTTTCTAGGAAAATTGAAGATCAAGACGAACGTATGCGTTTAAAATCTTTTATTGCTGGTATTGAAGCTGAGGATAATTCTGTAATTATCCGAACTGCTGGACTAGGTCGTGATCTTCGTGAGTTGAAGAAAGACTACACGATGCTTAAAAAAGAATGGCAAGAAGTTCAGAAAAAACTGCAAAAAGAGACAAATCCAGGTTTACTCGCAGAAGAAGACGATTTAATTGTTCGAACTCTTCGGGATTACTACACAGATAATATCAAAGAGCTTTGGATAGATAATCCTGAAACCTTTCAAAAGGCTCTTCAGTTTTTCAAAAAATCAATGCCACGTCGTCAAAAAGATATGAAACTTTTTGTTGGCGACCGTCCTCTATTTTCTAGTTACGGTATTGAAGGGCAAGTAGAACAGCTTACAAGTCGAGAAGTTCCTCTACCTTCAGGTGGTTCTGTTGTTATTGATCCAACAGAAGCTTTAGTTTCAATTGATGTAAACTCTGGACGATCAAAGCAAGAAAATAACTCGGAAGAAAATGCTGTTCGTACCAATCTAGAAGCGGCTGAAGAAGTTGCAAGACAATTACGATTAAGAAACCTAGGTGGATTAGTTGTAATTGACTTCATTGATATGGAAAAGGCAGACAATCGTAAGAAAATTGAAGATTGTGTTAAAAAGTCTATGCACGGAGATAAAGCCCGTCATTCACTTGGAACAATATCTCAGTTTGGATTACTTGAGCTTAGTAGGCAACGTCTTGCAACAGGAATTTCTCGTACAGTTGAAACAAATTGTCCTTGTTGTCATGGAAAAGGAACGATTCCTTCTACACTTTCATCTGCAAATTATACTCTTCGTTCAATTCGAAATTTAGCTGCTGATGGAAACTTATCTTCAGTGACAGTTGAACTTCCTCTTGAAGTTGCAAGCTATCTGTTAAATGAAAAAAGATGGGTTATTACAGAGTTAGAACATGAGTTTGGAGTTCGGATTATTCTTCATGGTAATCCTGTCCAGTATACAATTGATGAAAACCACATCACGCCTGTTTTTATTGATGGTCAAAAACCAGCTTCTTCCTATTCTGACCGTATTCATGATAATGATAATCGTTCAAGAACAAATAATCGAAGAGGAAGAAGAAGTAAAAAAGAGGAAGTTTCTATTCAAAAAGAAACAAAACCAAAAGTAACAAAAGAACTTCCACCTGTTGAAGAAAAAGAAGTCGCTCCTGAAAGAGAAGTCGCTCCTGAAAGAGAAGTCGCTCCTGAAAGAGAAGTCGCTCCTGAAAGAGAAGCAGCTCCTGTTAAGGAAGCAACTCCTGTTAAGGAAGCAACTCCTGAAAAAGCTCCAATAGAGAGAAAAGTTGTAGCTCCTATAGAGAAAAAAGTTGTAGCTCCTATAGAGAAAAAAGTTGTAGCTCCTATAGAGAAAAAAGTTGTAGCTCCAATAGAGAAAAAAGTTATAGCTCCAGTTGTTGAAGAAAAACCAGAATTTTTTATTGCTGATATTCCTCAAAAAAACGAGTTAAATCCCGCTTGCTTATTTACAAATGTAAAGATTGTAGATGATGAAGAGCTTGATACACTTGTTGCTGCTTTTCGGAAACGTCTAAGTGGTGGATCAAAAGATAATAAAGTCATGTTAGTTCCAAACAAATTCCTTTTTCAATTGAATACCGAAAAAGTTATTGTTTCTGAAGAGCTATTTCATGAAAGAAATTTAGTATCATTAGCTCCTCCAATTGATTCTGAAACAGTTGAGACAACAGAAGAAGAAAAATATTCTGATTATATTGAAAATGATGAAGAGTCTTTAGCTGAGGAGGAAAATAATCAAGGTACCCCCTCCAGTCAGGAAATCGTTCCTGAAAATGACAATCAAGAAGGTTCAGAACTTCTTCAAGAAGAAGTAACAACAGAAGTTGATTCAGATTCAACTATTGAATCTGAAGAAGAAGTTGCTCCAGTAAAAAAACGGGCTACTCGAAAAACTCCTGCAAAAACTCGAAAGACAGCAGATGGTGAAATTGAGGAAAAACCTAAAAAACCTCGAGCTAAAGCATCTACTGCAAAAAAACGAGTATCTCAGAAAAAGGTAGCTTCAAAAAAAAATGAGCAATTAGAGGTACCTGATCCAGCTGAAGATGATGGAAAACCAAAACGAAGAGCACCTCGTAAAACAAAAAAAGTTGCTCTTGCTGAAGATGGTACAGAAAAACCAGTTAAGAAGGTAACTCGCAAAAAAACTACAGCGAAACCTAAACCCGTTAGAAAAACAACTCGTCGTTCAACTCCAAAGGTTGAATCAGAAAACGATACTGATTCTACTGATCAATAACTGATAATTCTGAACATTACATTTTTTAGTGAGAACGTTTAAAAAGTTCTCCTAAAATACAGGTTTAGCACTATTTGTTTAGAAAGCAGACATTCAGTAATAAAAATCAAAAATGATATTTATTATCGAATGTTCAAAAAACTAAAAAAGCTCTCTTCTTGAGAGCTTTTTTTTTATCTTTATTATGAGTTTAATGTATTTGCTGAGACCTTAAATTCACTAAGTAATTGATTTAATTCATTTTATAAATGTGATAACTGAGATGAAATCTTCTCTTGTGTTTCACTAGAGGTATTTAAGTCTTGCACCAACTCTGAAAATTGATCAATCAAGTGTGAAATTTCATTCATTGCTTTTGATAACTCTGACACTCCCTGATTACTTCCTTGAATTGAATTTGAAATTTCTTCAACAAGCTCTTTATTTAAAACAACCTGACTTTGTGACTCATTAAAAGCATTAAACACATTTGAAGTATGTCCTTTTCTCCCTCTAAAACTCGTTCATTAATTGTTTCAACAAAACTACGAGTTTCTTCTGCTGATTGATTACTTCTTACAGCAAGGCTTCGAACTTCCTCATCAGCAACTACAGCAAAACCATTTCCATGCTCACCTGCTTTTGCTGCTTCAATTGCTGTATTTAAGTAAAGTAAGTTAGTTTGATTTGCAATTGTTCCTACAGATTGAATAATATTCTTAATTTGTATGGAGCTCTCTTTAATTAAAACCATTGAGTCTTGCATTACCTTACCAACTTCAAGTTCCATCACGAGACTTTCCTTCCATCAAAGAAAAATTATTATTGATCTCTAAAACCCTATCATTAATTCCCTGAATTGTTTTGCTCATTAAGTCTGATGCTGTTGAAGTTTCTTCAACAATTGCAACTTGGTTTTGAGTTCCATCAATCAAAACCTGCGAAGAGTGATTAATATATGAAACTATATTTAATAAAGATATATATCGACAACCTAATAGCATATCCTCAGGATTATCAGTCAACTATAATAGAAAATATAATATCTTTATAAATTAAATTCCATATATCCAAAATAGATAGACAACTCTGAGAACTACGCAGAAGTCTAAAAACAGAGATTTATCAATTTTTGTAGTTAATAATTTCAATGTTTTATAAATGAC
>JBNMNM010000022.1:0-16123 GCA_051275585.1 bacterium
TTGGTTTACTTCGAGATGGAAGTAGTTTATTAAATTGTTCTGCAAATACAAAAATTCAAAATACTGATAAAGTAATTGTTATTGGAAAAGGGCGTGTTAACTCAATTACAAGTTCATAAAACCAAAACTTTCTTATGATAATAAAACTCATTCTTTTTTTACTTGTTGTTTATTTGCTGTTTAAATTTGCAGTATATGGATTTAAAAAGTGGCTTACAAACTCATTATTAAAGGCAACAAAGAAAAACCAGCCTCTTGAGTTAGTTTGTTGCGAGCAGTGTGGTGAGTATATTGATGAACATTTAAGTTTAACTCGACGTGATAGTAATGGTGTTGCTCATCGTTATTGTTCTTCAAAATGTGCTAAATAATAAACTTAATCGCTTAAACAGCTTGCTAAATCCACAGCAATTTCATCAGCAAGAAGCAATCCTTTTGATGTCAGTGAGAATGATTCAGAGTTCTGTTTGATCCATTCCATTTTTTCAAGCTGACTTATTTTTTTAGATAGTTTTTGTTTTGCTTTTTGTTGATTTTGAAAACCATTCCAATAAACTCCTTCAATCCTTCTTAACTGAACCATCAAAAATTCATCTTCCATCTGTTCGATAGTTAAACTTTCTTCAAAATCTCTTGGAAAATGTTGTTGAGCAATTGACTCTTGATACTTCTTTAGTTGTCGTTCATTACTCCATCGTTGTGGACGCAAAAAGGAGTGTGCTCCAGCACCTAGGCCTAAATAATTCTTTCCATTCCAGTTAAATAAGTTTTGTTGCGACTCGTAACCTTTTTTTGCAAAATTACTTACCTCATATTGAAAAATCTGATGCTCCTTTAAAGACTCAATAATCCAAACATACATTTCAGAAATAAGTGCTTCATGATCTTCTTGCCATAATGACCACTCTTGTTTTTTTGCAAGTTGAGTTTTTTCTTCAATATTCAAGCAGTAGGTTGATAAGTGTGTTGGAGAATAGTCTAAGAATGTTTGGAAATCTTTCTTTAGATCTTGAAAGGATTGCCCCAAATGACCAAACATAAAATCAAGATTAAAATTAGAAAATCCAGCCTTCTGAATATTTTCAACTGCATGATGTGCTGTTTTTGCGTTATGAACTCGTCCTAAATTTTTTAAAGAAGCATCATGAAAACTTTGAATTCCAAGACTAACACGATTAAATCCCAAACCTTTTAATTCTTGAAGATAGGAAAGTTGAGCATCTTCAGGATTGATCTCAATTGACCACTGAGTATCTTCTTTAAATTGAAATGCTTGTTTGATAGATGTAAGAATTTCTTGAACTTCAGGAATGGATAAGCAAGAAGGAGTTCCACCACCAAAATAAACTGATTGAACGGTTTGCTGTTGAATAATTTGTTGTTGCTGATAAAGAGAGATTTCTTTTTTGAGGGCTTGAATGTAAGGAATGTGCTTTTCTGTTTTATCTTTTAAGACAGCAAAAGCACAAAAAGGACAAACTTTTTGGCAAAATGGAATGTGGATGTATAAAGCTGGAATATCCATAAAGGCTAGTTTATTCCTTAATCAGGAATGATAACTCCAATTTTTTCTGCAAGATCAAGAGGAAGAGTTACCTCTCCATCCTCACCTTCAAGGCGAATCGTATGAGTAATATCTAGTTTTTCAACAATCGTATGAAATTTTCCAGGAATTAAATTTTTGTCATGAAGAAACTTCATCAATTCTTCCGAATCTTCAACAATTTCATTAATCATAACAATTTTTATTTTTTGTCCATTCTCAGCTTTATTAAGAAAGAATAGATCCTCTGGAAGGGATGCCCCTGGGTGTGGTGATCCATGCGGACAAAATTGAGGATGACCTAAATATGCGGCTAATCGTTCTTCAACCAAAGGTGTTAAAGCATGTTCCATTACATGAGCATGCTTATGTACTTCATACCAAGGAATTCCTAATTTTTCACACAGAAAGGTTTCAATTAGCTGATGTCGCCTACCTAAAGTTTGAGCAAGCTCTTGACCTTCTTCTGTTAGTGAAATCTCTTTTTTCTTAGAAATTAGGATTAAACCATCACGTAGCATTCTTGTTAATGTTGCGTGAACTGTAGAAGGACTAGTTTTGAGGTGGTTTGCAAGAACTACCGCCTTCACTGCTTCCTTATTTGCTTCCAGTGACTGAATAACTAGCAAGTACTCTTCAACAACAATCGATTTTTTCTCTGTAATCATATTATAGATAGGGTTTAACCAAGTCATTAAAAAGAGGAAAAATTATACTTCCTCTTTTTATAAGAAGAAATCAAAAAAATTACTGTAAAATATCTGCGTAAAGTTCAGTACTAAGGTAACGTTCACCAGAGTCAGGTAAAATTAAAACAATATTTTTGCCTTTATTTTCTGGTTTATTTGCTACTTTTAATGCAGCCGCAACAGCAGCACCACTTGAAATCCCAGCTAAAATCCCTTCTTCTTTTGCTAACTGTCTAGCGGCTTCCATAGATTCATCTGAACTTACTAGTTCAACTTCATCAATTAGATCTAAATCTAGATTACTAGGAATAAATCCAGCTCCAATTCCTTGAATTTTATGTGGACCAGGTCGAAGAGGCTTATTTGCTAAGGTTTGACTAATTACTGGACTCGTTGTTGGTTCAACTGCAATTGTTGTAATTGCTTTTCCTTTTATTTTTTTGAAAAACCTACTTACACCAGTAATAGTTCCACCTGTACCAACACCTGCAATAAAAATATCAACATTTCCATCAAGGTCATTCCAAATTTCGGGACCTGTAGTTTCTTCGTGAATTTTTGGATTAGCAGGGTTGCTAAATTGTTGAGGCATATAGTACTGATCTGGGTTACTTTGAACGATGCTAACTGCTTTGTCTATAGCCCCTTTCATTCCTAATGCACCATCAGTAAGGAGTAGATCAGCTCCAAAGATTTTCAGCAATTTTCTTCGTTCCAAACTCATGGTATCAGGCATCGTTAGAATCACATTATAGCCACGAGCAGCTGCAACATAGGAAAGAGCAATTCCAGTATTTCCACTAGTTGGTTCAACAATGGTTTTTCCTGCTGTTAAATCTCCACTTTTTTCTGCTGCCCAAATCATGGAAGCACCAATCCGAGACTTAACCGAATAGGCAGGATTTCGACCCTCTATTTTTGCATAAAGGTTAGCATGGGTATTTCCACCTATTTTTTGTAAGTGAACTAAAGGTGTATTACCGATGGATAAAGAATTATCTGAAAAAACATTCATTTGAGAACCTTTTTATGATTGTAGTAACTATTTGTTATTATCTTTTTTAAAGATACCTGTTATTGTTGCTTGCACTTATAGCAAAAGAAAGAATGAACATAAAGTAAATAGATAGGCTGTTTTGTTTTGCTGTCTTATTTTCTTCTTTGAATCACTGAAAAACACAAAAAAACAGATCAAGGTATAAAAAAATGAAGAAATTAGTCTTTTTAATCATCACAATTGTAACTACAATTTTAGCTGTAAAATATTTTTTAGGAAGACATCAAGACCAAGATGTTTTTACAAGCTATGAAGGAGCAATTCTTTCAGCAGAGGAAAAAGAAAGTAAAGAAGAGGAAGAAGGCAAAGATCAAAAAGCCAGCTAAAAATATTTCAGATATTTTTAGAGAACCAAGTCACCTACCGTTATTTTGATTGAAAAATAGCGGCTAGGTTCCAAAAAATTAAGTTTTACAAGCAATCACATTTTTCGAAAAACTTCTTCTTTAGCTCACTTTTAGTCAAACAGTTGCAATCCCTTTGATGATAGGTGAGACAATTCGTGGTGCTCCAGATCCCTTTAAATACTCAATTTGCTCAAAGTGAAAACCTGCATCAGAAATATATTTTTCTGTATCACGAGTTAGATGACAATTTCCGCACATACATTTCCACGCTGGATGAAAAAATTTCTGCCACTTGATTAAATTAGGTCTTTTTTTAGCCAATACATGCTCTAAAAAATAGAGTTTTCCATTCGGTTTTAGAACTCGTTTGATCTCTTTGAGTGTGTTTTCTGGTGACTCAACAGAGCAAAGAACCAATGTTGTCACTATTGCATCAAAAGAATGATCTGGAAAATCTAGGTTATCAGCAGAAAATCCTTCTACTCTAAATTTTTTATTAGATTTCTCACTAACCTTTTTTATTAAGAAGGTCAGCATATGAGGATCAGGCTCTGTAAATACTAAGCTATCAATTGATTTAGGATAGTATGGGAGGTTTACACCAGTACCACTTCCGATTTCTAAAATATTTCCACGAACTTCTGATAATAATTCTGAACGCCAAGTCGAAAGACAAGACTTTTCCATGTTTTGCATTACAGAATCGTAAAATTTAGCCATGAAATAAGATCGTATTGACATCTGTATCCCCTTATTTTTCTTTAAAATATGTGAATTATATAAAAATATATAATGTATTAAACTGTCAAAATTTTTTCTTCCAATTGACGGAAAAAAAGGAATCCTTCATAAGTGTGAACTAAATCAAATTACAAATTTCTTACCCTAAAATTCCCTCCTCTGAAACAAAAACAATAACTTTAGCTTAAATATGATGCATAAAAAGTCATTGATATTTTTCCTTCTCTTTACCTTTATTTCTTATTCTGCATTTGGTCAGAATGTTAAGTTTGTTAAAAAAGGTGAATATGAAGAATGGTATGAAAAACCCACTTTTATTAAAGATATTATTGTTACAGGAAGCTATGAAGCACTTGTCAAAAATAAAAGAGGGGCAAATTTTGGTGATGAACAAGATAACTCAATCCGGCAAGATTTTAAGTTAAATTTTAAATCTATTGTACAAAAAGACGTATCCTTAAACCTAACTATTAAAAATAAACCATATTTTGTAGGTGAGGATAAAAGCAGCTCTTACAGTGATTCCAGTCATGATTCTGATAGTGATCTTAATATTGTAATTGATGAAGCTTACTTAGAATACCAACCTACCCCCGCTACTTACCTTAGATTTGGAAAGCAATATATTAATCCAGGAGATCGTCGAGGATTAATATATCGAGGAAAAGATTCTGCGGTTACATTAAATTGTAAAATTGGAAGCTGGTGTATGTACAGTGGTGCAGCTCAAGTAGGCGATAAAGAAAATGATAAATTATACTGGGGAAGTATATTTTATCCTGTGTATGAAACAGGAAAAAAAGTTCCTTATGCTTGGGCTACTGGAAAAAATAAAACAAGACAAAGTGGAACTTTAACATTTGAAGCTTACCGAATGTTTTACACTGAAGCTGATGTTGCTCTTGCTGGATATGGTGGTGCTACATGGAGCTCAAGTGATGAAAGCACTGATATTTCTTCTTATCAACTCATTACAGGCGGAAAATATATTTATTATGATGCCAATGTAGAGTATTGGGGGCTTAATATGACTTGGGTTGCAGGAGCATTCAAGTTTGAGGCTCTTTATGCAACCATTGAAGGTGATCGAGAATATCACACAGGAACACAGGCGTTGAGTAGTGTAGTTGCTCTTTCCGATACAGGTGTGAAAGGGGTCGCAGCACTAGTTGGAATTGAGTATGTGGTTAGTAACACATTTAAATTCAACCTTACTTATTTTACTGCAACAGGAGATCCTTCCACAGATAGCAATGGTAATATTTGGGAGCGAAGTAATTCAGGGTTCTACGAAATTAATAAAGGAACTTATGGAGATGCAAATATCTTCTTCCAAGGCTACGATAATGGTTACGGAGAAGGACATTCTGTTAACAATCTGACTTATGCTTCCTTTGAATTTTCTTTTCGTGGAAAGAATAATAAAGTTGGGTTTGATGCTCGAGTTTATAAATTCTGGAGAACAGAAGAAGTTCTAAATACTGCTGGTGAAAAAGTAAAAGATATTGGAACAGAGATTGACCTTATTTCATCTTGGAAACTTGCTCGAAATTTAGGACTAGAATTTCATTTCAATTGGTTCCAAATGGGGAATGCATATGCAGCTGATGATAGCACAACCCCTGTTTTAACTTCGACTCGTGAAGATGATAACTTCACAACCATTCTTGTAAAACTTAAATACAATTTCTAAAAGCGATTCTTGATTCAAAAGGTTGGAATGCAAACAACAAAATCAAACCAGTTATTTCAAAGAGCACAAGGTTCAATTCCAGGTGGTGTAAACAGTCCTGTTCGAGCATTTAAATCAGTTGGTTTAAATCCTCTTTTTATTGAAAAAGCGAAAGGATCAAAAATTTACGATGTTGATGGGAATGAGTTTATTGACTATGTAGGTTCTTGGGGGCCTATGATTGCAGGTCATGCGAATCCTATCGTTTTGAGTGCAATTCAAGAAGTAATGCAAAATGGCCTTTCTTTTGGTGCTCCAACAGAAAAAGAAATTATATTAGCAGAGTTAATTCGTGACTTTGTACCAAGTATGGAAATGCTGCGAATGGTAAACTCTGGAACTGAAGCGACGATGAGTGCGATTCGAGTTGCCCGAGGTTACACAAAGCGAAGTAAAATTATTAAATTTTCAGGTTGTTATCACGGACATGCAGATTATCTTCTTGTAAAAGCAGGTTCAGGAGCAACAACTCTAGGTTCACCTGACTCTTTAGGTGTTCCTGCGGCGTTTGCTCAAGAGACTCTACTTGCACAATATAATAACATTGCAAGTATTGAGAAACTTGTTGAAGAGCATCCACAAGAAATTGCTGCTGTAATTATTGAGCCAGTTGCTGGAAATATGGGAGTGATTCCACCAAAAGGTGACTTCTTGAAAAAACTTCGTGCTATTTGTGATCTTGAAGGAATTGTCTTGATCCTAGATGAAGTTATGACAGGATTTCGAGTTGCCAAAGGAGGAGCACAAGAACTTTATCATATTGTTCCTGATTTAACGACTCTTGGAAAAATTATTGGTGGTGGAATGCCTGTTGGTGCTTATGGCGGTCGTGCAGATATTATGAATACAGTTGCTCCTGTAGGTGGTGTTTATCAGGCAGGAACTCTTTCAGGAAATCCATTAGCAATGGCTGCTGGAATTGCCACATTAAAAGAATTGGCAAAAGATAACTTCTATCAAGACTTAGGATCGAAAACGACTTGGCTTGTGAATGAAATGAAAACTGCAATGGACAACGCTGGCATTGCATATCGAATAAATCACGTTGGTGGGATGTTTGGTTTTTACTTCATTGATGAAGATGTTTACAATTATGAGTCTGCATTAAAATGCGACACAAAAAAATATGCAACATTCTTTAAGCAGATGTTAGTGAATGGTATTTATTTGGCTCCGTCTGCATTTGAAGCTTCATTTATGTCAAGTGTACATTCAGAAGAAGATTTAGAAAAAACAAAAATTGCTTTTGTTGAAAGTATCAAAGCAATTGCATAATTTTTAAAGAAGAAAAAAGCCATGAAACCAAAGGATATGAAATTCAAAGAGTACCTAGAATTTACTTCAATTGGCCTTGAAATGGGGCTTGCTGTAATTTTAGGTGTTGTAGGTGGGAGCTGGCTGGATGAAAGATTTGGAACAGCACCTTGGATGTTGTTCTTTGGAGTTATTTGTGGATTTGCAGCAGGTCTGCGATCCATAATCCGATTATTAATGAAAAAAACTAAAGGAAATAAGGAAAATAATGAGCAATCGTCTGGAAGCGACGGAGACAAAAAGAGTTCGGACTCTTAATATAGTAACACTCTGCATTTTTTTGATTTTTCCTGTTGCTGGTTACTTCATTTCAGGGCTTGACTTTGCAAAAGGCACACTGCTAGGTTGCGTTGTCGTTGCGATCAACTTTTATTCAACACAAAAGTTGATGACCAAACTTCTTATAGAGAAAACACTACATGCAGGCTTTTTTCTATTTTATATTCTAAAAATGGGAGTTTCTGTTGGTATCCTCTTTTTAGGAATTGTACAATGGAAGCTAGATGCATTAGGAATTATGTTTGGGGTCTCAAGTATTTTCGTAGCGATACTGATTTTTTCAGTTTTGCGTAAAGCAAATCAATAAGATATAGATATTCTCAATAATAAAAAATCCCTGTCAACTACCTACTACAAGCTTAATGCTATAGTGGGGGCTTGAAGTCTAAGCCCAGTTGTCTAGCTTCAGTTCTTAGGAACTACGTTATTAGTGTTATGATACCTTGGAGTGTACTCGCAAGCCCCTCGCTCTATCGATAAATTTTAACCAGTTCTGATGGGTAGGAACAGTGAATTTGTCATGACAAGCACTGATAACATTAGCGATGCGATACTTACTCACGCTTCGGTGTGAAGGTGGTCTTATGACCACATGTAACAACCCCTTATCCCTCTTAGTTCTTCTAAACTTCGGAGGGTGAGGTCAAAAATTCATCTCCACCTAAGCTATAGATGGAGAATTCTTTTTGATAATGTTAAAATAAAGTACTATGGCAGCATCAGGATTTACTTGGGGACAAATGGTTGTTCCTGTGGAACATGGTTTAAAGAATTTGGGTATTGATCCACATATGGGGATCGATGTTCTTTTTACTAGTGTTCTATTAATCGTTCTGGCTTTCTTCGGTGGACGAAAGTTCCGACAGTCAGAAATGGTTGAACCAAGTGGTAAACTGAGTTTTACTACAATTATAGAGCTTATTGTTGGTGGGGTGTATAACTTCACAAAAACCTTTATCGAACATAACGCAAGGCCTTTGTTCTTTTTAACAGGAACATTAACATTTTTTATTTTGTTTAACAATTTACTTGGCCTTATTCCTGGTTTTAATCCACCAACAGATCAGTTTAACGTTACTATCGTTTTAGGACTGATCGTGTTTGTAACGACACATGTCATTGGGCTTAAAACCCATGGTGTCGCATACGTCAAACATTTCATGGGCCCCGTTTGGTGGCTTGCATGGTTGATTTTCCCAATTGAATTGATCAGTCATTTGGTAAGGCCTTTATCTTTGGCTTTACGTCTTTTTGGTAATATCACTGGAGATCATAAAGTTGGTGCAGTATTCTTTGGATTAATTCCATTGCTTGTACCTCTTCCAATGTTATTTTTGGGAATCTTTGTATCGCATGTTCAAACTTTTGTATTTTTACTATTGTCCTTAGTGTATATCCAAGGATCAATGGAACATGCTCATTAAGATTCGATCTTGAAGTTGATTTACCTCTCAAAAACTGTTTTTAACAAATTTGATAAATAGGATTTAAAATGAAAAGAATTCTTTCAGCTATCGCATTAGTATTCTCTGCAATGTTACTTCTTTCTCCATCTGTTTTCGCTGCAACTGGTGAAGGTCACTTTTCAGCTCTTGCATATGGTGCTGCTTTAGCTATCGGACTTGGTGCTTTTGGTGGAGCTTTAGGACAAGGAAAAGCTGTAAGTGCTGCTCTTGAAGGAATTGGACGAAATCCAGGTGCTGCTGACAAAATGTTCGTACCTATGATTGTTGGTCTTGCTTTGATTGAGTCATTAGTTATTTATGCTCTTTTGATTGCTTTCATGCTTCAAGGAAAAATCGCTTAATTCTTTTTTAGAATAAAGATTTTAAAAAGCCTTTTGAGTTTTTCTCGAAAGGCTTTTTTTTTGCCTAAAAATCTTCCTAATATAGGTATCCAGAAAAGTTTCTTCCATTGGTCTAATTTTTGCCAATTGGCTTTGTCAGCCGTTTTATCCTGAAAAATCTTAACGTTAGCACTAGATGCACCATTGGAAGAAACTTTTCTGGATACCTATATTGATTGATTAAATCTTTTTGAAGCCTCTAAAATAGTCCACTCATCTACTTAACTCTCTGTTGTGATATGAGTTACTTTTATAATGTTAAAAGTGAATATTTTTATTTTTATTGTTGACAATGTTATAAGGAAGAATGATACCCAAAAAGGATATTTTTGATTTTGTGTAATGAGGGTATTTCAATAATTCATTATTTTTGTTGCACATTTTTTATACAAATTGGCATTGGAGGTTTCATTGAAACGAAATAATTTTGTAAAAGCAGTTGCTTTTTTTCTAGGCTTTAGCTTTCTTTTTGTAACATTTGCTAGTTCAGCGAGTGCTCAGCCCATGAAGAACTGGACTTGGAAGAAGTACAACCTAAAGTTCAAACTTCCTCGATATATGAAAATTACACGAAAAAGATCAAGTGGAAGTGTAAATAAGCTTGTTGCAAAAGGAAAAGGTCTTACTGTTGAAATTGTACCTTGGAGAAACCGAAGTATCCGAAATGCTCGACAAGCAGCATGGAGTGCATACCGAAAGTTTACTGTAACAAAAAGAAAAAGAATTACAGCGCAAAGACGTGTAAACTTTTCCAGTCGATTACAAGGTTATGTTTTTTTTGGAAAAGGATACCAAGGAAGTCGATCACTTAGTTTTGCTATTCTTGGTTTGATCAATCCAAATAGCAGTGTAAATCTTTATGTTCGTTTTCAATGGTGGTCTACCTCAGATTCCAGAAACAAAGCTTTATCTGGAAGAGTTGCAAGAACATTCAACTTAATTCGGTAAGTTATGTCAACTACCTACCACTAACGTTGTAGTGGGGCTTGAAATCTAAGCCGAGTTGTCTAGCCTCAGTTCTTCGGAACTACGTTATTTTTGTTATGATACCTTGGAGTGTACTCGCAAGCTCCTCGCTCTATCGATGTGTTTTAACCAGTTCTGAAGGGTAGGAACAGTGAACATATCCTAAAAAGCACTTATAACATTAGCGATGCGATACTTACTCACGCCTCGGTGTGAAGAGGCCTTACGGCCACACAGAGCACCCCTTTACCCTCTTAGGTTTTTTAGACTTCGTAGGGTGAGGTCAAAAATTCATCACCACCCAAGCTAACACTTTGGATGGAGAATTCTTTTTGGTGATGTTAAAAACCTCTCTTATCAAAGAGAGGTTTTCTTTCCTACGAAGCCATTGCAATAATCACAATAATTGCAATCACAATAATTACAAGTGTTACCATACCCATTCTTACACTCCTTCTGAAAAATTTAGTTCCATACCTTTTCTTTTTTTAGCATTTCGATTATTGTTTTTGCTGACTCGCAGAACATAGCAATCATCATGGTAGAAAACTATCCTTTTTTCTTCCCATTAGCTTCATAGCTCAATCTATAAATTCTATATTTTTATATGAATCCACAAGAATTTCGTAATTTTATTCAAGAACAAGTATTAATTATTGATGGTGCTATGGGTACCATGATTCAAAATTTGAACTTAGATGAAAAAGCTTATGGTGGTGGAGAATTTCAGATGTTGTCTGATTTACTCGTATTTTCACGACCAAATGAAGTAAAAGGAATTCATCAAGAATATTTTGAAGCTGGAGCGAATGCTGTTGAAACTAATACTTTTGGTGCATCACCACTACGATTACAAGAGTTTGATTTTTCTAAGCTAGATTTATCAGATTTTCCAAAAGAACAATCTGATATTGCAACTCTTCCGCTGAACGAGTTTTGTTATCGAATGAACAAACAAGCAGCAGAAGTAGCAAATCAAGCTAAGGAAGAATATCAAAAATCTTCTAGCTATGATGGTCGTGAATTGTTTGTTTTTGGCTCAATTGGCCCCTCAAATTGGGTTCTTTCAAGTACAAAGGCAGACTTAAATAAAGGAACTTATGAGCAAATTGAAGATAATTTTTATCAACAAGTTCTAGGTTTAATTGATGGTAAAGCTGATGTTCTGCTTTTTGAAACACAACAAGATATTTTAGAGTTAAAAGTTGCTGTTCTTGGTGCAAAACGAGCAATGAAAGAGAAAGGAACTGAGTTACCTATTATCTCTCAGGTAACTGTTGATCAGTTCTCAAAAATGCAAATTTTTAATACTGATATTCATGCAGCCTTAACGACTGTCCAGAATATTGGAATTGATGTGTTTGGAATCAATTGTAGTATTGGCCCTGACTTAATGATTCCAACAGTAGAAAAACTATCAAAATATGCAACTATTCCTATTTCTGTTATTCCAAATGCAGGATTGCCTGTTTCAGAAGCTGGACAAACAATTTTTAAACAAACTCCTGAAGATCTAGCAAATCACTTAAAGAATTTTGTTGATAACTTTGGAGTTAATATTGTTGGTGGTTGTTGTGGAACAACTCCCGCTCATATCAAAGCAATTAGTGATACATTAAAAGGTTCTAAGCCAAAACAGCGAGAATATGATCAAGGTGTCTATGTTTCAGGACCTCAAAATGCAATTCTTCTTGATGGAAGTGATAGTTTAATTAGAATTGGTGAACGACTTAATGTTCGTGGTTCAAAAAAAGTTCGTGATGCAGTTGAAAATGAAGGAAGTATTGATCAAGAAGTTTTAGAGGAAGTAATCAATGAACAAGTCCGAGATTTAGGGATAGATGTTATTGATGTTTGTATGGACTCGAATACTGTAGATACAACACAAACATTAGTTGATGTGATTAAATCCCAAACTGTGGATTTTTCAGGAGCAATGTGTCTTGATTCTTTTGATGTTGAAGCTTTAGAAGAAGCAATTAAAGTTTATCCAGGAAGACCAATTATTAACTCAATTTCTTTAGAAGAGTATCAACCTGGAGTAGATAAAATTGATGCAGTAGTAAAACCAACATATCAGCATCAACCAATTTACATTGCTTTAACAACTGGACCTAAAGGACCAGCAGTAACAGAAGATGAAAAGTATACATTAGCAAAAGAAATTTATGAAAAAGTAACTTCTTCTTATCCTGTTGAAGCAAAGCAACTTTTGTTTGATGTCAATGCTTTTCCAATTGGAGCAGAATCGATTGAAGGAATGAACTTTGCGATGGAATCAATTCGTTCTATTCCTAGAGTAAAAAGTATCCATCCTGATATCCGAACTACAATTGGAGTTGGAAACTTAACCAATGGATTAGCAAAGAAGCCCTACATGAGAAAAGTTCTAACTTCTGTTTTTCTTGATGAAGCAAGGAAAGTGGGGTTAGATGCCGCCATTATCAATCCAAATCATTATGTTCCTGTAGAGAGTCTTCCAAAAGCCGATTATGAAATTGCTCTAAAAATTATTCGTGATCGTGACATGGATGCTTTTGAGCAATTAGAGGAAATCGCAGAAGCGAAAAAAGGGAATATTGTTAAAAAACGTTCAAATTATGATGATTTAGAAACGGTTGCTGCTGTTTGCGAAAAAATTAAAGATGGTTATAAGCAACGAGAAAAAGGAGAAATTGAAATTGAAGGAATGACCTTCATTTATATTGATACAATTGTTCTTCAAATTGCAGAGCTAATCAAAGATATTGAGCCTTTAGTCTTAATCAATGATCATTTGATGAATGCAATGGAAGAACTTGGTAGTGGCTTTGCAGAAGGAACTGTTTCATTGCCTCACTTGTTGAAATCAGCGGATGTAATGAAGCAAGTAATGGGTTTTCTTGAAGATTACATGAAAAGAAAATCTGGGGAAAGCCTTGAAGGTGGAATTAATTATAAAGGAACCATTGTTCTGGGAACGGTTTATCAAGATGTTCATAGTATTGGAAAAGATTTAACAAAAACTCTTCTTGAAAATTATGGATATCGTGTAATTGATTTAGGTGTTCAGGTTCCTCTTGAAAAGTTTGTGGAAACAGCAAAAGAGTATCAAGCTGATGCAATTGGAATGTCTGCATTGCTTGTTCAAACATCAAACCATATGATTACTGTTTCTGAAATGATGAAAGAAGCAGGTTTGGAAGATATTGATATTCTTATTGGTGGAGCACCTGTAAATAACCGACATGCAGCATATGTTGCAATGGCTGGTGAAAAAAGTATTGAAAATATTCGTGATAATGTATTCTATTGTGGCTCTGCAATGGATGGTGTGAACATCATGAGTGTTGTTGTTGATAAAAAACAAAAAACTACCACTCTAGAAAAGAATAAGAAAAAATTAATTAAAAATTACGAAAGAGCTGTAAATATTGCCAGTGTTCAAAAAGGATTATTTGCTACTCTTCCACGAAGAACATCTGAATTTACAGCAAGTCATCCTCAAATTCAGCAATGGAACGATGCTGAAAAAGTTTATATTGATCTGATGGATTTTCTTCCTGAAATTAATCGGAAAAACTTGTTTGTATTGAATTGGAAATATGGTGGGAAAAGTACTTGGGAGAAAAAAGGAGTAAGTAAAGAAATTTTAGAAGAAAAACTGCAAAAATTTGCAAAAAAAGCACAAGAGAATGGTTGGCTTGAGCCTCAAGGCATTTGTGGCTTATTTCCTTGTAAAGCAATCAATGAAAGTGAAGTTGCTATTTTTGATCCAAGTAACTTAGAAAAAGAAGTTGCTCGATTTTCATTTAATGATGTAATTGGACAAGGAAAAAAAGATCAATTTAGCATTGCTGGATACTTCAAAACAGATGAATTTGATCTAATTGGAGTACAAATTTCAACTGCTGGATCTAAAGTAGATCAGTTTATTGAAGAGATTAAAGTTGATAATCAAGAGGAAGCATTGATTCTTCAAGGATTATCAGATCGAATTGCAGAAGATATGGCTGAGTATTTAAACAAGAAGCTTTCTGAAAAAGTATATCAAAACTTAACAGAACGGCCAAACCAACGATATTCACCAGGATATCCTGCAATGTCTGAAATTAAAAATAATTTAACAATTTCAAATCTATTAGGTGCTGTTGAAATATTAAAAATACGTTTAACAGATGCCCATGAATTTCATCCAACGGGAACTACTGCGGCTGTAGTTTGCTTCCATAAAGATGCAGGTTACCATTAATTATTGGTGGAGAGAGATCATTTGAATGTTCAAAAACCTACAATTACGAATTTAAAAAATGGTTTAAAGGTTGTTCTTGTTCCTTTTCAAGGAGTTCAATCTGTAGGCATTTATTGTTGGGTCAATACGGGTTCTGCATATGAATCTAAAGAGAAAAATGGAATTACTCATTTTTTAGAACATATGCTTTTTCGTGGAAATGAAAAATTAGGAAGTTCTCATGATATGAATTTATGTTTTGAGAAAATTGGTGGTGAAATTAATGGAGGAACTTCAACTGATGAAATGGAGCTTCTTCTTCATTTTCACCGTAATTTTCTTGAAGATGGAGTTCAACGATTTTGTAAGCTTCTGCAATTTCCACGTTATGAAAGTCTTGAAACCGAGCGATCAATTATCTTAGAAGAAGTAAAAGATGACTATAATGAGGAAGGAAGATTAACAAATGCTTATAGTATTTCTTCCTCAATGTTATGGAAAGATCATCCTTTAGAACTTCCTGTAATTGGTACAGAAAAAACAATTCAAGATATTACTCTTGATGATTTAAAAGATTGGCATCAAAGATTTTTTCAAACCAAGAATATGGTTATTGGAATTACAGGTGACTTTCAAAATGAAGATGTTCTTGCTATTTTAAGTAATGAAATTAAATCATTACCAATAGGAGAGAAAAAATCTTATCCTGTTCCTATTTCTAATATTCAGAAAAATAAACAAATTGCCTTAATTCCAGATAAGGATAATCAGTTTTCTGTAGATTGGATATTTCCATTTCAAGGATTATCGACAAAAACTCGTGTAGCACTTAAAATCATCCGACGTGTTTTAGATGATGGTTTTAGTAGTCGATTGCATAAGATTGTACGAGAAGAAAAAGGCTTGCTGTATGATATTTCTGGAAGTCTTGATTTTGTTACAGATCATGCAACATTTTCAATTTCAGCAGTTGTAGGAGAGAAAAAGGTTGAGGAGTTGCTAGATACTTTAGTTGAATTAGTTTCTCAATTAATTAAAGAAGGAATTCATTCAGATGAGTTAGATCTTGCAAAACTTCGCTATCGAACAAGTTTAGATTATATGTCTGATAGTGCAGATGGAATTTTGCATAGTACTGTGAGTCCTTTGCTTTATCCTTCAGCAGACTTTACTCCAGATATATTAAATGAGTTAGAGCATATTACGATTGAATCAATTAATCTAATGGTTCAGAAACTATTTCTTCAAAAGCAGACAATTTTAATTTTAATTGGTCCTGTAACAAAAGCTCTTGAAAAACAAGCCAATATTTCTTTTGCAGATTGGATCTTGTAATTTCAAAAAGGCAAAAAAAAAGCCTAATTTAAAAAATTAGGCTTAAAATCTAAGAAGTTGTAAA
>JBNMNM010000023.1:0-15984 GCA_051275585.1 bacterium
ACTTTTTCAACAAAAAGAAAGGTTTTCCGCACTTCAAAAAACGTGGAGTCTATGAATCTTTCAGTTACCCACAAAATGTAACTGTTAATGGTAATCACACTTTTTTACCCAAGGTAGGAAAAGTTAAATTCTCAAACAACTGGAAGAAACAAAAAGCAAAAATAACCAAACTTCATTCTAAAATAGCGAATGCTCGAAACGACTATTTTCACAAGATTTACTATTTCATCAGCAAAAACCACGCAATGATTGTAATGGAAGATCTAAAAGTTAGTAAAATGAGTAAATCGGAAAAAGGAACAATAGAAACACCGAATCCCAATGGAAAAGTTAAATCAAAATTAAATAAGGCTATCTTAGATCAAGGTTGGAACGAATTTCAAAGACAAATAGAATACATACTAGGCTGGAATGGTGGAACCTTTGTTCTCATCAATCCTAAAAATACTTCCAGAATGTGTTCTAAATGTAGCCATACCGAAAAAGATAACCGAAAATCACAAAGTATATTCCATTGTAAAAAGTGTGGCTTCAAAATCAATGCTGATTTGAATGCCGCACTCAATATCTTAGCGTCTGGTCTAAGCGTGATTGCTTGTGGAAAAACTAAGCTAACTACTTGAGTTTAACCCAAGAATCCTCTTCCTTCAGGGCTGTACTTAGGACACATCTCAATTATGAGAAAATTACGATTTTTAAGTGATTGATTTTATCGATACGAATTCATTAAAGACCATCAAAGGGGTCATCCTAAAAATTCAGTAAAATCAATAACTTAAAAAAGATGTGTCCCAGGTACAGCCTTTAGGTGAGGGAGAGTTCAAATAATAAAATGCTTGAAGACAGAATGATTTAAAACCAAGAAAGAATCAAAGTTTAAATAAATTTAAAGGAGGATTGTATGGAATCATTAAAAGCTAGAAGTTATATGACTACAAATTTGATTACAGTTAGCCCAGAGATGAATGTTTATGATGCCATTAAAGTTTTAGTGGATAATAAAGTTTCAGGAGCACCTGTACTTGATGAGGATAAAAATTTAATTGGTATGCTTTCAGAAAAAGATTGTTTAAAGCCAAGTTTACAAAGTGCATTCTATAATCAAGGTGGAGGAAATTTAGTTCGAGATTTAATGTCAACTGACTTACGAGTTGTAGAATCAAGAACTTCAATTTTACGTTGTGCAGAGATTTTTTTGAAAGAAAATTATCGTCGTTTGCCTGTTTTAGAGAATGGAAAGCTGGTTGGGCAAATTTCAAGGCGAGATATTCTACGTGGTATGTTACATTCTAGAAGCTAGGTATAGTAGGCTCTGAGGGAGGTTTTGGAATAAAAAAACCTTGTTTTTAATAAAAAAAATACTTTTTTGTAAAAACAGGGTTGACACCTCTTGCTTTGATATTTATAAACGTCTTCATATTTCAAGGCAATCCCCGATAACTCAGTTGGTAGAGTAGGCGACTGTTAATCGCCCTGTCGTAAGTTCGAGTCTTACTCGGGGAGCCAGAAATAAAAAGAAGAAAATTTGGGCCGGTAGCTCAGTTGGTAGAGCATCTGACTTTTAATCAGGTGGTCGTGGGTTCGACCCCCGCCCGGCTCATCAAATTTTTTTTTACGTGTCCCCATCGTCTAGTCGGCCTAGGACACCGCCCTTTCACGGCGGCAACAGGGGTTCGAATCCCCTTGGGGATGCCACTTTTCTTCAAAACTGCATCCATGCATATCTAAGTTTACTTCAGAAAGCACAATCCTCATTTTTTTCTTTTTTTTTCTGTAAAAAGTCCCTATCATACCCTATTTTTCCTCTATAAATTTCTTTTGTTTTAAATTAGTTCAATAATATCTAAGATAGAAAAATTATTACTATTTTGAATCAAAAAAAGAAAACGATTTGATACCATTCCCATGCAAGAAATTTTTAGTTTAGACCGTGAGTATATTGAATTAATCAAATTACTCAAAGTAGTCGCTTTTTGCCAAAGTGGTGGTGAAGCCAAAGCTGTTGTAGGAGAAGGACTTGTTAAAGTGGATGGTGAAGTTGAATTTCGGAAAAAATGTAAAATCCGAAAAGGTCAAATTATCGAGTTTGAAGGAAATACCATCCAAGTTCAGTAATCATTGTTGATAGGTAGTTAGAAGGTATGGAAAAATCAGCGAAACAAAATCTAGATTGGGGACTCTTAGGTTTTCAATACCATAAAACAGATGTTCGTTTTGTCGCTCGCTTTCGTGATGGCCAATGGAGTCATGGAGAGTTAATTGAGAGTGAAGAAATCCGAATTCATGAAGGTGCTCCTGCGATTCACTATGCTCAACAATGTTTTGAAGGTTTAAAAGCTCAAACAGCAAAAGATGGAAGTATTCTTCTTTTTCGTCCTGATTTAAATGCTGATCGTTTGATTTCGACAGCAGATCGTTTATTAATGGAATCAGTTCCAAAAGAACTGTTTTTACGTGGTGTAAACGAAGTTGTAAAAGCTAACTACTCCTGGGTTCCTCCTTATGGAAGTGGTGCCTCTCTTTATATCCGACCTCTTTTAATTGGGATTGGAGAAAATTTAGGGTTAAATCCTGCACCAGAATATGAATTCCGAATTTTTGTTTCTCCTGTAGGGCCATATTATAAAGGTGATGGTCTTTCTCTTATTTCTTTAGCTGTAACTGATATTGACCGAGCTGCACCACAAGGAACTGGTTATTACAAAGCTGGTGCAAACTATGCTGGTGGATTATTAGCAACCAAAAAAGCAAAAGAATTGGGGGCAAATGAAGCTCTTTATCTTGATGCAAAGGAACGTGAGTACTTAGAAGAAGCGGGATCTGCAAATATTATTATTGCAACAAAAGATAATGCTTTAATTACTCCAAAATCTGATGCTATCCTTCCTAGTGTAACTCGTCGTTCAATCATGACAATTGCAAAAGAAGAATTAGGAATGACTGTTGAAAGTCGGCCAATCCATTTAATGAATGAAATTGATACTTTTGAAGAAATGGGTGCTTGTGGTACTGCTGCAGTTCTTTCTCCTGTAGGAAAAATCCTTGTTAATAATCAATGGCACAAGTTCTATGAAGATGGTGAAGCTGTAGGACCTGTCATGCAAAAGTTATATGATTTATTAACTCAAATGCAGAAAGGTGAACGAGAAGACCCATACGGTTGGACTGTAAAAGTTTGCTAGTAAATCGATTGATTGTAAGTTATAATCATTAGTTTGCAATCAAATCATTTTCTTGACGAATGAACATGTTAAAAAAAACAGAAAATTCTGATATTAAAAAGGTAGAACGTTTTAATTCTGAAGAAGAGGTTTTTACTCTTTCTCGTGAAGATGTAATTGATTTAGCCTTCTATAATTTTCAAAATGCATTAACAGCCTGTTTTATTACAGATCCAGACCTAAAAGTTCAAAAGTTAAATCCAATCTTTATATCCACTTTTCCGAATATTCAGAATATTCAGAATATCAGAGGTCTAAATTTAATTGATATTTTTGAAGAGATTAAGATTCCTAAACATCAAATTCTAGAATTTCAGCACAAAATTGAGATTAAAAAAAAAGTAATTATCTCACCAATCCGAATTATTATAGAAGAATCAACACGATACTTTTCTCTATATGGAACAGCTGCTGAGTTTAAAGGAATTAAGGAGTTAAGAGGTTTTCAAGGTCAATTAATTGATATCACCAATAAAATTCTTCTTAAAAAGCAACAAGAAAATGTGATTTATCAAATTCAACATGATATGAAAAATCGCATTTCAGGTATTTTATTAGGAAGTAATTTTCTATTAGAGGAACTCAACGAGTTTCAAAAGGAAGAAAAGCAATTATCAAATTCAGAGTATTTAGATGATTTAAAAATCGCACTTCCTGTAATTCAAGAAAATTCTCGATTTTTATATCAAATGGTTCTCCAAATGCTTGATTTACGTAAACTTCAAGTAGGAAAACTATCATTAAATTTATCTCATTTTTCTTTTAAAGAACTTTTAGACAAAATTATTTCGAATTCAAATATTCTTAATAAAAAATTCGAAAAAATAGTGGATGTTGAAGTTCATGCTACTGAGGATATTCAAGTTGAAGCTGATTATAATCAAATAATCCGTGTAGTTGAAAATTTCCATTCCAATGCCTTAAAATACACAACAGATTATGTTCATTGGTCTTTTACAAAGCAAGGTTCAGATTTAATTGTCTCTGTGAGAGATAATGGTATTGGAATTCCAAAAATTTACTTTGATCGTATCTTTGATCCATTTTTTCAAGTTCCTGGTTTAGAAAAACAAGGAAGTACAGGTCTTGGTTTAGACTCAAGTAAAGCTTTAATTAAAATGCATAAAGGGAAAGTGTGGGTTTCTTCAGAAGGGGAAGGAAAAGGGGCTGAGTTCTTTTTTCAAATTCCGATAACTCAAACTGTATAATTTTAAAATTGCTTTATTAAGAATTCCGATCTTTTCATTTCTTAATAAGATAAAACCTTTCTTTGTTTTGACAAATGCAAGATGCCATAACTGTAACTCAACTAACTCAAAGAATTAAAGGTTCATTAGAGCAAAAATTTGATTCTGTAATTCTTCAAGGTGAAATTTCAAGTCTTGTAAAACCCTCCTCTGGACATTTTTATTTTACAGTTAAAGATCAAAAAAGTCAGATTGCAGGAGTAATGTTTCGTTTTGCGAATCAAAAATTACGATTCCAATTGCAAAATGGAACGGAAGTTATTCTACGAGGTAAAATCACAGTTTATGAGCCTCGTGGAACATATCAGCTTCTTGTAACTCATATTGATCCAATTGGTGATGGAGCATTACAGTTAGCTTTTGATCAGTTAAAGCAAAAATTAGTCAAAGAAGGTTTATTTGATCCTCAACATAAAAAAGAAATCCCTTTTTTACCGCAAAAAATTGGTATCGTAACCTCCCCAACTGGTGCTGCTGTTCAAGATATTCTAAATGTATTAGAACGTCGCTTTCCTTCTATTCCTGTTGTGATTAATCCGACCCAAGTACAAGGTGCAAATGCAGGACGTGATATTGCAAAAGCAATCAATGATTTTCAACTTTTTGAAGATATTGATGTTTTGATTGTTGGTCGTGGTGGTGGTTCCTTAGAAGATTTATGGGCATTTAATGAAGAGATTGTTGCAAGAGCCATTTTTGCTTCAAAAATTCCTATTGTTAGTGCTGTTGGACATGAAATTGATTTTACGATTGCTGATTTTGTTGCAGATGAACGAGTTCCAACACCAACTGCGGCCGCAGAAAGAGTGGTTCCAAATCGATTTGAGATTATAGAAAGGTTAGCCTTGCTTGATAGGCAACTTGCTTCTGCAATGAAAAGTATCACCAATACCTATAAAACTCGTTTTGAACAAACTCAAGAACGGTTGCAATCTCCTGATCGTGTTATCCAAGCTTACATCCAAAGAACAGATGAGTTAACAGAGCAATTAAAGAATAAAATTCAAAACAAAATTAAGTTAGAGAAGCTTCAAGTTGAGAGTTTAATCCAACAATTGCTCTTATCTTCTCCGAAAAGTTCGATTCAGGCATTGCAAGAAAAGGTAACTCTTTATAAAACGTCTATAACACGTCAAATGAAGCAGATTTTAGAAAAAGAAAAACTTCATTTAGAAGATACCGAAAATTTACTTAATTCAGTGAGTCCTTTATCTAGTTTTCAACGAGGATACTCCATTGCAACGAACCACAAAAAGAAACTGATTTCTTCTGTAGATCAAGTTGAGGAAGGAGATCAAATTCAGGTTCGAGTTCAAGATGGAAATATTCAAGTAAAAGTGGAATCTATTACTAAAATTCAATAACGGTTGAAGTTTTAACAATGGCAAAAAATATTACTTCTCGCTCAGAGAGCTTTCCAAAATGGTATCAGGATGTAATTACAGCAGGTGAATTAGCAGATCAAGCACCTGTTCGTGGGTGTATGGTAATTCGTCCAACAGGGTATGCAATTTGGGAAGCAATGCAGTCTAATCTGGATCAAAAATTTAAAGAAACTGGCCATGTTAATGCTTACTTTCCCGTTTTGATTCCAAAAAGCTTTTTCACAAAGGAAGCTGAACACGTAGAAGGTTTTGCTCCAGAATTGGCAATTGTAACTCATGCAGGTGGAAAAGAACTTGAAGAACCACTAGCAGTTCGTCCCACTTCTGAAACTATAATTGGTCATATGTATTCACAATGGCTTAATAGTTATCGTGACCTGCCAATTCTGATGAATCAGTGGTGTAATGTAATGCGATGGGAAAAACGTTCTCGTCTATTTCTTCGAACATCAGAATTTTTATGGCAAGAAGGTCATACTGTTCACGAAACAGCAGAACAAGCGAAAGAAGAAACTCTACAAATGTTAGAGATTTATCGAGACTTCTTAGAGAACACTTGTGCAATACCAGTAATTCCAGGAAAAAAACCTGAACATGAAAAATTCCCAGGTGCAGAAGTTACTTATACTGTAGAAGCAATGATGCAAGATAATAAGGCATTGCAATCAGCAACTTCTCATGATTTAGGACAAGTATTTTCTAAAGCATTTGATATCAAATTTTTAGGCAGAAAAAACGAACAAGAGTATGGTTGGACAACAAGTTGGGGTGCTTCTACAAGAATGATTGGTGCTCTAATTATGGCTCATGGTGATGATGATGGAATTATTATTCCTCCTCGTTTAGCTCCTGTTAAAGTTGCAATTGTTCCAATTATTCCTAAAGAAAAGCATAAAGAAGCAGTTTATGCTCATGTTGATGAAATTGCGAAAAAACTAAAAGCAAAGCTTGGTAATCTTCAAGTAAAAGTTGATGACCGTGATGATATGCGGCCTGGAGATAAATTCTTCCATTGGATTCAACGAGGAGTTCCACTTCGAATTGAAGTAGGTCCAAAAGATGTAGAAAACAATGGTGCAATGCTTGTTCGTCGAGACAATCGAGAAAAGATTAAGTGTAATGTTGATGAAATTGAAACTTTAGTTGATTCTACTTTAGAAGAAATTCAAACTGCATTATATCAAAGAGCAGTAGATCATCGAACGGCAAATACATATACTATTGATTCTTACGATGAGTTTAAAGATATTTTTGCAAATGATGGTGGTTTTGTTTTAGCTCACTGGGATGGAACAGCAGAAACTGCGAAACAAATTCAAGATGAGACTAAAGCTACAATTCGTGTTTTACCTGAGGATCAGACAACTCCTGGAAAATGTATTTACTCAGGAAAGGAATCAAAACAACGAGTAATTTTTTCTGTAGCATATTAATTTTTTGAGAAGTTAACTTTTGAATTAGGATTATTTGATGAAATTTGAACCAGTAATCGGACTTGAGGTTCATGCTCAATTAGCGACTCAGTCAAAACTATTCTGTCGTTGTTCTACTGAGTTTGGAAAAGACCCAAATGAAAATACATGCCCTGTTTGTTTAGGTTTACCAGGAGCATTACCAACACTAAATAAAGAAGCTGTAGAGCATGCAATTCGTTTAGGATTAGCGATGAATTGTACAATTCGTATGGATTCACAGTTTGCACGGAAAAATTATTTCTATCCAGATTTACCAAAAGCGTATCAAACATCTCAATTTGATCGACCAATCTGTGAAAACGGATGGATTGATATTGAGGTAAATGGAGAAACAAAGCGAATTGGAATTACTCGAATCCACATGGAAGAAGATGCTGGAAAGCTAGTTCATGATGGAGAAGATTCAAGAGCAAGTTATGTAGATTTAAATCGTGCAAGTGTTCCCTTACTTGAGATTGTATCTGAGCCTGAGCTTCGAACTCCTGAAGAAGCAAAAGCATATATGGAAAAAGTCCATTCTATTGTTACTTACTTAGGTGTAAGTCATGGTGATATGGAAAAAGGAAATTTACGATGTGATGCTAATGTTTCTATTCGACCTGTAGGACAAGAAAAATTTGGTACTCGAACTGAAACAAAAAACATCAATTCATTTCGTTTTGTTCAACAAGCCATTACTTATGAGATTGGTCGTCAAACTGACGCTGTTCTTGATGGTGAAGAGATCCATCAAGAAACTCGATTATGGGATTCAGCACGAAAATTAACATTTTCAATGAGATCAAAAGAAGATGCTCATGATTATCGTTACTTTCCATGCCCAGATCTTCCAGTTGTTTTAATCACAGAAGAATGGAAACAAAGAGTTGCAGATACACTTCCTGAACTTCCTGATGAAAAACGAGATCGTTTTGAAAAAGAACATGGATTAAATCGATATGATGCTTCTGTTCTTGTTGCTTCAAAAGAGATTGCAAATTATTTTGAAGGTGTTGTTTCTGATGGTGCCAGTATAAAGTTAGCTGCTAACTGGATTATGGGGGATTTTTCTCGTTTACTTAATGAAGAAAACCTAAAAATCCAAGATAGTAAAGTAACTCCAGAGCAACTATCTGCAATGATTAAACTGATTGAAGATGGAACCATCAGTGGAAAAATTGCAAAAACTGTTTTTGAAGAAATGTTTGCTTCTGGAAAAGCCCCTGATGCAATTGTAGAAGAGAAAGGATTAAAGCAAGTTTCTGATGAAGGTGAGTTAAAAGCGATTTGTCAGAAAATTTTAGATGCAAATCCAGGTCAAGTAGAACAATACCGAGGTGGTCGAGATAAACTTTTTGGATTTTTTGTTGGTCAAACAATGAAAGAAACAAAAGGAAAAGCGAATCCTCAAGTGATTAATAAAATTTTAAAAGAATTGTTAGATATATAAAAAAAAAGCCCCATGCAATATGGGGCTTTTTGCTTTAAGGAATACAATAGCGATTGTATTTTTCATGACTCATAACTTCTTGTGGTATAACTTTTCCTTCTTCCTCTTTACATAGCATCCGATATCTCATTCCAATCGGAATACTGATTAAACTTCGATCCCATTGAAATCGTTTTCCATTATATAGACGGTAATCCTGTTCTTCTTCAACAAGACCTTGAATAATTTTCCGTGCCTTTGAAAGCATTCCTTTATTTGGAAGTATTTTTAGGTCTATAATATCATTGGATAATTCTTTTTTACAGGTACTTTTTTTATCTATATTTTTTAATTTTCTTTTATCTAGTTCTCTACACCTGTGGCAGAATTGTCCAAGACCAGTATGACCACATGCAAACGTTTTCTTTCTCATGATACCCCCCCTAATTCAATATCAAAGAAAATTGTATGGATGGTTTGCTAAATGACTGTTTAGATTTTTATTATTCGATAATAGTAATTAATTAATAATTCTTTAATAAATAAAGAAGCACGAAATTGTTTTTAAACTATCAAAAAATAAAAATAAAATAAATAGAATTGAACTATTTAGGTTTAAAAAACTTTGCTATTCAAAGTATTTTATTTGTAAAGAATACTATCTATTATTCATTTCTAATTTTTAATAAATCGGCTATAGTATTTAAAATATTGATATTAAACATTATTTAATCTAATTGAGATTATAAAAATGAAGAAAATCAAATGGTTTTTATTTTTATTATTACTGATTGGTTGTAGAGAAGTTAGCTCTGTTTCGTCAGAGACAACCACAAGTAGTGGTAGTTCTACAGATAGCAACAGTACATTTACTGTTACTAACTATTCAAATAGTTCAAGCTCGCAGACAATTAGTGTCTCTCTAAGTAGTTTAAGTAATGAAGATATTTATGTGATTTGGAGTGGTGTTGGTAGCTCTGATCAAGCTTTAACAGATGGAAGTGGAAGTGGTGTTCAAGCTTCTTCTGCAAGTGCAAGTTATAGTCTTGGAACTAAAAAAAGCTCAAATGGAAAAAGCAAACATAATAAAATTCCTGACTATGTTACAAAATTTCGTAAAAATTCTCCTAAGCTGATTAAAAAAAGTGAATTTGAATTAAATCAAAACCAATTTTTACTTCCTTCGCAGTCTCCTAATCTTAATACTGTCGATGTAACAACTCGGAGCTGGCATTACAGTTCAAGTAGTACAGTATCTACTACATTACGAAAATCAAGTACTGTTGGAGGAAAAACTCTCTATATTTGGGTAAATGATTCAGTTTGGACAACAACAGGTGAGGATGAAAAAGTTGATAGTGCTAGTTTAGATGAAGTTGTTGCTAAGTTTTGGACAGATACGAGCGACATTTACAACCTCACTAAAGATATTTTAGGTGATGAATGGGGAACTCATAGCTATAGTAATTTAATTTCAAGTAGTACAAGTGAAATCCATATTGTGTTTTATGACATTAATAGTGATGGTGCATGGGGAACATTAGGATTTTATTGGAGTGCTCATAATTATTTAAATACTTCCGTTTCATATAGCAATGAGGCACTTGTATTTTTTATGGATGCTCCCACTTATGGACAAAAAACAGGGGGTACTTGGGAGGTAACTGATACAGCACCAACAAAGATGTTGGGAACCCTAGCTCATGAATTCCAACATATGGTTCATTTTTATCAAAAGGGTGTTATTTATGGTACCAGTTCGGATACATGGGTGAATGAAATGTCTTCAATGCTAATTGAAGATTTACTTGCAACTTATATTGGTGGAACAGGAACTGGCCCTGCTAAAGACGAAGGAGGACGCTTATCTAATTATGTCAGTGATCCAAATTGTAACCTAACACTATGGTCAAGCACTACATCAGGTTCATGTACAGTTTATAATAGTTATGAAACGGCTTTTTCTTTTGGTGGATTTTTAGTTCGTCATTATGGTGGTAAAGATTTTCTGAAGAGTGTAGTTCAATCAAATTCAAGTGATATGACTGCAATCTCAAGTGCTTTGACAGCACAAAGTGCTTCTGATTCATGGCAACTAGCATTTCAAAAGTGGGGTGTAACTTTAGCAATGGATACAACAAAAGGATCTCTTCCTGATGGATATGGTTATCCTGAACTAATAACGGGTAGTTATACTCTTCAAAGCGGAGATATGTATGGGTTTAGTTCAGACTCACCTTTTATTTATTCGACTCCGCCAGATACCTTAAAAGCATATAGTAATGTGATTTGGAAAAAGTATTCAGGTCAATCAGGTAGTTTAGATTTTAGTGTGAATGTTCCTGCCAATACACGACTATCAATCCTTAGAACAAAAAATTAGTTGTAAAAAATATTACTATATTAAAGTATTGAATATTCTATTTATTATCTGGTGGTGTTTATTTTGCAAAGATGCAAAAGGTATTGAATAAGATTTTGTAAAAAAGAAAATTCTAGAAAACCTGAATAAGGTTCAAAGATAATTTAAGTACTTTCTTTGTTTCTTAGTTTGCTGGTGATCAGCAATGGATTATTTATTATAATGGTTTATGGCTATTTTTAATTTATGGAGTAAGAAAAAAGAAAAAAATCTAGTAGAACTTGTATCAAAGGTACAACTTGTAGATTTTTTTAAAGAAGGCTTTCCATTAAACTCAAATGTTCAAGAAGAACTAGCTCGTCAAGCAAATGACGGAAAAGCTTTTTTTGACTCGTGGAATGAATCTAGAATTCAGTTAGCATTTGATTCTTTTGATGAGAGTATGAAACATGCCCTTTTTGAGATTCTATATTTACTCCATATTAATGATCCTTCCTTTAAAAATTGGAAGTTTGATGGCTATAATAATAAAACTCATAAAAAAGAAGAACAAGAGTTTAATCTTTATGTAGAAGACTCCCCTTGTGGTGTGAAAGCTATTTCAAAAATTTCTTCAATTTTTAAAGAAGAATTTGAAGCTTATATTGAAACTGTTTTTCAATCTCCAAAACTAACAGAACCAGATAACCCTGCAATTGAAGGACTTTTTTCAATTGGTTCGATTGGAACAATTGGCCATAAGGCAATTGATTCTGATTTAGATTTAGAAGTCCAATATAACTTACATGCATTTACCTACGAAGTTTCTTCTTGGACTGATCAACTAATTTCAGAGTGTTTGAATCATGAGTTTCATTTATGGGTGAGCAAAATTTGTAAACTCAAAAAATATTCAGAAAAAACGTTTACTCAAAATGCAGAACTCAAAAAATTTGTTATTCAAAAAGCAAAAAAACAACTTCAAAAAAATTATCCTTATTTATTTGATCACTTTATTGCAAAAAGTCGAGATTACACAAAAATTTTAGAACAAAGCCAGAATACAAAATTACACTCAAAAATTATTCTTGAAATCTTGAGTGTTTTTCGTCGAAATACCTTTAAAGATTCCTTAGCAATTACAAAATACAAAGAAGAACTATTAAAGAAAAAAATTCAAAAAATTCAAGATTACATTGCTAAAAAATTTCCTGAAGCAGAAATTTATCTCTTTCCTTTTTCTGTAACTGACTTTCGAAAAGGTGTTTTTTCTTCAACATTAGACTCTAAAGAATCCTCAGGTTCTGCGTATGAGTTAATTTTGAATTATGAAACGCTGATGCCTGGTATCTATTTTACTCCTGTAATTCCAACTCATTTTCTTTTTTCAGAAGCAGTAAATAATGATCCAATGAAGTTGGAAAAAATCGTGACTTATATGCGATTTGGATTAATGCCAAGTTACTCATTTTTAGAGCAAGATATTACTCATCAAGGCCATACCCAAGATCTAGATACTCAATATGTAGCAAATCATGAAGGAGCTATTTATTGGGAAGCATTCAAAGGCTCATCAGGAAATTTACCAAAAGCAACATTAAATTTATTGCGATATGAAATGCTTTTGGAAAAAAACTGCAATAAAACAATTATCCAGCTAATTAAGAACCCCACTTTTTTAGACCCATTCGTCACTTCAATAGCAAAACAAGGATGGTCTTCAAATCTGTTTCATGATGAAGCAGATTTTACCTTTTCAGTTAATGGGGTTTTAGATTTAGAAAAAGAATTTCCTCTATTACTTCGTGATCCGTGGTGGTTGCGATATAAAGCTTTAAAAATAGGGTTTACAAATTCTGAATGTGTAAAAGGAATCCAACATCCTGAAAGAGAAAAAATTTCAAAAATTATTGATTTAGCATTTGCCCTTCATCTTAGAGTTTCAGATGTAATTACAACTCCAGGACAAAGACAAGTTTTTGAACGACATCGAGAAAAAGTTCTTCAACGGTTTTTAGAAGAAGCATTTCCAGAAAATAATAAAGCTCGGACACAGCTAATTAATATTTTTGTCGGAGAGGTTGAAACTGTAAATAAATTTGAAAGTGAACTACGAAGAATTTTCACAACGAGTATTGAAAGGGTTTCACAAAAAATTGTGAAGATGGGGCTAAAAACCAAAGAGCAAGATAGTAAAGAGTTTGAAATTTGGTTGCACTATTATATTGAAAACTTTGTACCTTCTCCAAATGTGGTTCAGAAAACAATCTTGAGTCATTTAAAAATTCCAAGAGGACGTCTACAAGTTGGATATAAAAAGAAACAAGGATGGTTTTTTAAAGCTCTACAAAAAGAGTCAGGTATTGGAAAACGGTTTGATACATTTGGCATTTTAAATTATTTACCAAATGAAATTAACCTTATTGAGAAAACAGGTTTTTTACATGGTCTTGCTTATTGTGTTCTAAATAATTATTACGGAATTATTCATCGTGGAACACTGAGGGAAAGTCAAACCGCTTTAGAATTTGATGCAAAGCATATGGATTTAGGAAATCACTTAGATAATCGATATGCCTTTATTCAACCAAGCCAAGTAGAAAATTTTATGAGGTTGTTACTAGAGCTTTTTCCTAAGCAGAAAATTAATTATTTAGATTGTGTCTATTCTCATCGAAGGATTACGGAAGTTATTGTCTTTTTGAATTTATGGAAATTTGGAAGGGTTTCTTTTTTATATCGAGATAATTTAGGAACAATCTTTGTTGATGAATATGACATGCCTGAATATGTTAAGCATTATCATGAGTTAGTGAAGTCAGCAAAAAATATGTTACGATATAAAGTTTTGCATAAAACAATCAGAAAATTTTTTGCTGATAAAAAAATTGAATTTGATGCGATTAAGTTTCAAACATGGGTTAATCCCCATAGCATTGAAATAGTTCACCAAGGCGGAAAACTCCAGCAAAGAGAAGATGAATTATCAAGACAGTTGTTAAGCATTTGTACTGAACAATATTCAGAAAATATCATTATTTTGGATTAGTGTTTAACCTTCTAATACTGTTTTCTTCCATCCTCTTCAAAATAAATTTTGTACTTTCTAGTGATCGATTGCATGCTCTTTCAAAAGATCCAAACTTTTGTTAGGAATATATAAAAATATAACTTTAACTACTGATTTTCTTATTCAAAACATGAAAAAATTTTATTGCAAAAAACTCATAGAGAATAGGTTAAAGTAATAATTAAATCCTTAATGAAGGATCGTGATGGAAGAGGAAGAAAAAGAAGTGAGAAAGAGGGAAAGAGAAGAGGAAAGAGCCGAAAGGAAGAGAGAAAAAGAAGAGGAAAGAGCCGAAAGGAAGAGAGAAAAAGAAGAGGAAAGAAAAGAGAAGGAAGAAGACAGAGCAGAAAGGAAGAGAGAAAAAGAAGAAGAACAAATAAGAGCAGAGGAGGATCGAAAAAGAGAGGAGTCAGAAGAAAAAAGAACATTCATGTTTACAATTGTTGAGTATGTTTACAGATTTTTTCGAATGTTTCGTTTCTGAAATGAAATCAAGGAACATGAGAGTTAATTCTTATCTTTTGGTTTCCCCCTAGCTTCTCAAAATAGGTCTCATGTTTCCTGATTGCAAATTTAATATTTTGGTTTTTCCTAGATTTCCAAAATAGGTCTTGTATTCCCTGATTACTCAATTTTATATTTCAGAGGAAGCCTAGAAAGGCTAACTTGTCCCCTTTTCACTTTTTTAAAATAGATCATTTTGAAAAATAGCCGTACTGGCAGGTAATTCCTCTTTGTTTTCATGGTAAATAGCAATAATTGAATACATGATAGCAGCCTTTACTATAATAAAAAGTTGATGGATATTTTGGATAAAACTATCTTCATCTATCTCAAAATCAACATAATCTTTATTTTGTGTATAAAATAACTCGGTGATACTTAAAAATGAGTGTGTAATACGATTCCGTACCTTGTTAAATTTGAAGTATTGTCCATTAGGTTTGAAGTCTAAAGCTAAATCTAAAAGTGCTAATAATTGATAATTTTTACTATTTTTAATAATTTCTTTAAAATCTTGGGTGGTTAACCAATCAAAGTATATATCAATATTATTTGAATTTATTTCATCATCATGAAAATAAAATTTAATTAGATGAGCAATTTTATCTAATGTGTTATAAAGAGTAGCAAAAACTGATTTTAGCAATCCATGTTTTTCTGAATGACTTGAGTAATCATACGTATATATATATTGAATGCTTTTATCTACTTCTTGAGTTTCATAAATAGCTCTATAGAAGCTACTTCTAGCGGTTGTAAAATCTTCAAGTAATTGATTAAAAATGTGAAAACAAAAGTAAATTTTGTCGGACATTATGGAGGTACGAGAATTTATTGATTTTTGAATATCATCAATAAAATTTGGAAAAAAGTTATCAGATAAACTTTCTTCATTATAATAAAGACCAAAGTCAAAATTTAAAAATAAGTTTTGTTTAAGAACAAATTTATGATATTTCGAAGTAGATTTTGGTAATCGTGGTATACTAGAACTAATATTATTAGTAATAAAAAACTCTTTATAAAATTTTTTGTATTCATTAAATGAATCAATCGCAACTTTACCTCCAATTTGTAAAACTCTTTCATCATTAAGAGCCTTATTAATTAGTTGAGATGAATAAGTCATTAAAGTTAAAGATAATTTAGGAGATAATCTATTATAGTAATCTAAAGCTTGTGCTTTATTCCCTAAAGCCATTCCAAAATTAGGATCTACATTTAAAATTTTTTCATAAGCATGAATAGATTCATAATTTCTTCCAAATTTATCAAGAATATTTGCTGTATTAGTCAGAGCCCTTGAATAATAATCTAAATTATCACTATTAAC